>JBAUGO010000585.1:0-6356 GCA_049679775.1 Anderseniella sp. | reverse complement strand
GACCCCCAGATTCGTAGTCTGGTGCTCTATCCAGCTGAGCTACCGGTGCATTGTCGCCTGGACAAAGGTCCGGGCGGTTGGTTCAAGGCTTTGTGGAACCGGAGATGTGTCTAACCGTTTGTTTCCTTAAACGCAAGCACTTGAGCGCGAGGAAATTGAGACATGGTTACACGCTCCGCCAGGCAGATACACCATGCAGGGTTTCAGCGCTTGCCATGGCTCTGCCAATAGCCCGGGCCAGACAATCAGCCGCCATGGATCCCAGCATTGCCAATAGCTCCGGACCATTGCTTCCCAGTGCTTTTTCCCCGGTTGCCAGCGCAAATACCGTATCCCCATCAAAAGGCGTATGCAGCGGACGTATGGCGCGAGCCATGCCATCTCCTGCCATGATTGCCAGGCGTGTTGCTTGTGCCTTGGTCAACACCGCATCCGTCGCCACAACGGCTATGGTTGTATTGCCGCCAACGTGCCGGCCTTCAAGTTTGCTGTCCCCCAGCGGATCCAGTTCGAGCTTTCTCGTTATATGGTTTGGGGCAGGTCCAAACTCATCCTGAAGCTCAAATCCCCTTGCCCACAAGTCACCGGTTCGCGGGTCAAGGCAGGATCCAACCGGATTGACCGCAACAAGTGCACCCACTGTATAGGCATCATAAATACACGAAGCACTGCCCAACCCGCCTTTCAACTTACCGGCAATTGCACCATGGCCCGCACCATGGTTGCCAATGTTAAAGTTCATAGCTGCCTGTTTTGCGGCCGCAATCCCAAGTTGTCTGTAGGGTGGCTCCTGGCCCCAATTCTTGTCCGGGCCAAACCCCAGATCAAACAAAATGGCGGATGGCACAATCGGGATTGTGTGTCCGGCAAATGACAGGCCGGAACCCTGTGCAGCCAGATGCGATGTAACACCACCTGCCGCGTCCAGCCCAAACACTGAACCGCCTGACAGTACAATGGCATCAATGCTGTCAACGAGGCAGGCAGGATCAAGTGCCGCCACATCGCGAGTACCAGGTGCTCCGCCACGCACATCAACGCCTGCAACAACGCGATTATCAGGCAGCACGACTGTGACACCGGTTGCGAACCGGTCACTGTGGGCATTACCGACTTTCAAGCCGGCAATATCTGTGATGAGATTTCGCGGCCCTGCAACCATGCTCATTTGTATCGCTCCATTTTAGTTCGGCAATTGCACCCATGATACACTTGCGGTTATTGTCAGTTCTGGTCAATCCAACAAACGGTGTTTTCATGTTGCACCTAATACGACCCATCGTAGTGATTGCAGCAATTCTTGTTTCAGCCTGCAGCGAAGCTACGCCTCCTCGCAAGGCTATGGTGGCAACGGCCAATACTCACGCAACAAAAGCAGCAGCTGACATTCTGCTTCAAGGTGGTTCGGCTACGGATGCTGCCATAACAGCGCAACTGGTGCTGACCTTGACGGAGCCACAATCATCGGGAATTGGCGGTGGATTGTTCATGCTGCATTACAATGGGACCAATCAGGACATAACCAGCTTTGATGGTCGTGAAAAAGCTCCGCTGGCTGCTGATGAACGCTTGTTCCTGAAAGCTGATGGCAGCCCGATGCCATGGCTGGATGCAGCTTACGGTGGCAGGCCGGTTGGTACGCCTGGTGTGATTGCAGCCCTGTGGAAGGCACACCAGAAATTTGGCAAGCTGCCATGGGCAACATTGTTCAAGCCTGCGATTGATCTGGCCGAGACCGGCTTTCCTGTAAGTGAGCGTCTTCAGATGGCCATTGAAGAAGCTGATTTGCTGGAAGCAGATACAGATGCTTCTGAAATTTATTTTATTCCCGACAACGGCACAGCGAGCAAGACGGGCGCATTGCCCGTTGGGCACACCCTGAAAAATCCTGCATATGCCCGAACCCTGAAGCTGATCGCAGAAAAAGGTCTGGACGGTTTCTATAAAGGAGAAATTGCGGAAGCGATTGTGACGGCGGTGCAATCCCATGCTGAAAATCCCGGCCTGTTGAGCCTTGAAGACCTTGCCAGCTACGAAGCAATTGAGCGCCAGCCTGTGTGCCAGTCCTACCGTAACTTCAATGTTTGCGGTATGGGGCCGCCCACTTCAGGCGGTCTGACGACCTTGATGATCCTGGGCATGCTGGAACCCTACAATATTTCAGCACTACACCCTGATGGTGTGATGGCAGCTCACCTGTTTTCACAAGCAAGCAGGCTGGCATTTGCTGATCGTGACAAATATATGGGCGACGCAGATTTTATTGATGTCCCGGTCGCCGGGCTGCTTGATAAAAAATATCTTCGCTCTCGCGCCAGATTGATCAATCCGCTTGCAGACATGGGCAAGATTGGCGCTGGTACACCGGCTCAGGCAGCAGTCCCCAAAACGGCATCAAGTGCCGATATAATTGAAAACGGAACCAGCCATCTGGCAATCGTGGACCTTGATGGCAATGCTGTTTCCATGACTATGAGTGTTGAACGCTCCTTCGGTGCGCGCATCACTGCAGCAGGTTTTGTCCTCAACAATCAGCTGACAGATTTTTCTTTCATACCTTCATATGGCGGCAATCCGGTTGCCAACAAGGTTGAGGCTGGCAAGCGGCCGCGATCTTCCATGTCTCCAACCCTCATCCTCAACAATGACGGATCATTATTCGCAGCTGTCGGTTCTCCAGGCGGTAGCCGAATTATCGGATACACCACACAAGCTCTGATCGGATTGATGGACTGGAACATGTCGATGCAGACAGCCATCTCGCAACGACACATCATCAACCGCAATGACCGAACCGAGATAGAGGATGTCTCTGTGGGAAGCGATCTTTTCAATACACTCGTCTCGTTTGGAAAGCTCGCTGCACCTCTGGCCGACATGGGACATGATGTTCAGGTCAAGGAGCTTAACAGTGGCTTGCACGGTATCCGCGTACTGGAAAATGGCAATCATGAAGGTGGTGCTGATCCACGCCGGGAAGGAACTGTTGTGGACGTGATTTCAGACCAGTGATGATCGCGGGCAAAACACATCAACCACAAGGTATTATTGGATAATGATGCCGATACTGTATTCCTTTCGCCGGTGCCCGTATGCCATGCGTGCGCGTCTGGCTTTGTCTTCATCTGGGCAACAGGTAGAGTTGCGTGAGTTGAAACTTCGCGCCAAGCCACCTGCTTTTCTTGAGGCCTCCTTGAGCGCAACTGTTCCATGTCTGGTTTGTCATGACGGTGCGATAGATGAAAGCCTGGACATCATGAAATGGGCGCTGGAACAACACGATCCAGAAGGTTGGCTTGATATGCCTGATGACGGATGGGCGCTGATTGAGGAAGCAGACGGTCCTTTCAAGCACGCGCTTGACCGGGTGAAATACCACACCCGTTACCCTGATGTTGAGGTCAACGAGCAGCGCAAGGTTGCTGCAGAATTTCTGACCCGTCTTGATGGGCAGATTTCAGGCTGGATATACGCGCATCCAACGCTTGCTGATTTTGCGATTTTACCCTTTGTCCGCCAGTTCGCTCTCATTGACAAAAGCTGGTTTGACAATCAGGACTGGCCTGACCTTCAAGGCTGGCTTGAAGCATTTTTGTCATCAAGACGATTTGCAGACATCATGCAGAAATACGAGCCATGGTCAGAAGGTGATCAACAGGTCATTTTTCCTGAGTTTGCGAACGATATTCGTGAATGATCCGGTTTAGGCAGACCGTTCGCCGCGTCGGCCTGCAATGGCTTCTTTCAGGCGATCGGGTATGATGACCTGAAACACCGCGCCAGGTTCTGAACTGTCAACAAGGCGTACTTCACCACCGTGCGCGCGCGTAAGCTCACTGACAATTGCAAGCCCCAACCCCGTACCGCCTTGCCTTACCGACCCACGGAACGCCTCAAACAAATGAGCCCGCGCCTTGTCAGGAACCCCTGGTCCATTATCCACCACTTCAATAATGCAATTGGCGTTTTCACGGTGTGCACGCACCCTTACACGGCCTTCTTGTGTCCTGTTTTCAAGGGGGGTGACATTGCCTTCAAGCGACTGGGCTGCATTACGAAGCAGATTTGTCAAAATTCTGAACAGTTGCTCACGATCGGCATCAGCGCGCAGGTCCTGCGGCACGTCATTGAAAAAAACCACATTTGAGCCAACCTCGGAAATACTGTGATCCAGGACCTCATCAACTAGTGAGCGCAGGTCAAACATCTCCCGCCTCGGGGGAGCCTCTTGCGCTCTGCCAAATTTGAGCGTGTCTTGAGAAAACCGGATGGCACGATCAAGCGATGCAATAAGCTTTGGAGCAAACTTCTGGACAGTCGGGTCATCAACCATCGCCAGCCTGTCGGAAATCAGCTGTGCAGATGTCAGCATATTGCGGAGATCATGGCTGACCTTCGCCACCGCCAGACCCAGCGATGCCAGTCTGTTCTTTTGTGAAAGCATGTCCGAAAGATCAGTTTGCATTTTCTGGAGTTCTATTTCAGCAACGCCAATTTCATCAACCCGTTCACTTGGTTTGATGATGCGACTTCGGTCTTCTGGGTTCTTGCCAAATTCCTGCATGTTCTTGGTCAGTCGTTGTACAGGTCGCACCAGCAACCTGTTCAGTGTGAAAAACAGTAAAGTCGCAAGGATGAGGGCAAGGAAAATCGACAATGTCAGAATGTTGATGGAGTAGCGCACCATTGCATTGAACAACGGTTTTTCATAAAGGGCCATTTCAACGAGCACCCCCGTATCCGTCGACGGCTTGTCTATGACACCGATGATACGATTGCCACCATGGGCCAACGTTGATGCAGCATCAAGTATCGACATGATGGAGGTTCTTTTGCTCAGATCAAAGGACGCATCAACCATTGGTGGTTCTTCGGGGCTCAACACAAGCTGGCGCGCATCGTCACGGCGTACGGCGAGAACGAGTACACCTGTTCGGTCCAGAAGTTCGCTCCGCAATGAACTGGATATAGCCTGATCCTGAGCAGCTTCCACTGCCAGCGCCGCGATTTCAGCAGTTGCAGCTCGCTGTTTGAGCCATGTAATTCGGAAGTTAGCGATGGATGGAAGGAAGACCAGCATTTCGCCAATCATTAAAAAGACAGCCGCTAAAACCAGCACCTTTCCGGTCAATTTCCGATACCAGGAAACATGGCTGGTCGTGTTTGACGGTGATTGATTTTGTGCGGTGTTGTTCATCTGCTCTGGTATTTACCCATCAGGATAAAAACACAAGTGCCAGCCGTCATCAGAAAATTTTCAACCAGCTGATTATGCGGCGCACCATGGGTTTTTTTGGTAGGTCGCCATAATAACTGGTTGCAGCGCGCTTGGAAACCTCTGACAAGGTCGGGTAGGCAGCCACCATGTCTATCATCGCCTTGATCTTGAGTTTCGATGTGATAGCGAGTGCCCATGGCTGGATAAGGTCTCCGGCATTGGGAGCAACAATCGAGCAACCCAGTATTTCGCCCTTGCCCGAGACTATGGCCTTGATCATGCCGGTTGTTTTGCGCTCTGCGCGGGCGCGGTCGTTCTCGGCAAAATGCCAGCGCAAAACCTTGTGATCACGATTGTCTTTCTTGGCCTGCTCTTCGGTCATTCCAATATGAGCAAGTTCAGGGTCAGTGTAGGTAACCCAGGGTATGATATGCGTTTCATTTTTAACGGGTAGGCGGAAAAGTATTGACTTGATCGCCAGGCCGGCATGGTAGCCCGCGACATGGGTAAACTGCAGGCCACCCGCTACATCGCCAATGGCATAGACTTTACGGTTTGTGGTGCGCAAACCCTTGTCCACCTTTATACCGCGGCGATCATATTCAATGCCTGCGGCTTCAAGGTTCATACCGTCCACGTTTGCCTTGCGACCGGCGGCAACCAGCAAATGAGAGCCGGCGAGTATTTCGTTTTTACCAGCTTCTCCCTCAAGTGTGATCTCTACAGATCCCTTTGCCTTGCCTTTGCTGATCGCGATTATTTTTGCACCAGCACGAATGTCCACGCCTTCAGATTTCAAGTGGCTCAAAACAATCGCGGTAAGCTCCGGATCATCCTTGCCCAATGGCTGAAATGCTTCCAGAACGGTCACCTTTGCGCCAAGCCGCTTATGGGCTTGCGCCATTTCCATGCCAATCGGACCGCCACCTATAATGATCAGGTGCTCAGGAAGCTTCTTGTTCTCAAAGATATCTTCGTTGGTAAAGTAGTCCACCGTATCGAGACCGGGAATGGGTGGGGCAGACGGCGACGACCCTGTGGATATGACAATTCGCCGGGCCTTGTACTGTTTACCACCAGCTTCAATTGTATTCGCATCAATAAAGCGGGCAGGGTGGCGCACCACGGTAACGCCCAG
>JBAUGO010000584.1:0-3559 GCA_049679775.1 Anderseniella sp. | reverse complement strand
CCACGGGTGCTTGTCCTCTTCCCAAACCTGTACCGCGCCGCCCAGGGCCAAAATCAGATCGGTGGAAGCCAGGTCAGCGGGGGTTTCGTTTTTGTGCCACTCGACAAATGACACATCAAAGCCGCGATCCTGCAGCAAGGCAGGAAAGCACCCACCGGTATCACCATCCATGTGGCGGAAGACAAGAGCACGGCGCGTCATTCGGGTTGCATGAACCTATCGGGGGCAGGGGCCAGTGAATAACGAACACTATGGTTGGTTGGTTGAGCGTTCTGCAAGGGGGTGAGGCTTGCTTGCGGACAGAAATCAGCGATCTGCTTCCAGGAGGTGTTGTTGAGGTTCATTTCACATCGGCGCAGATTGCCGCGAATACAGACTGTAGCGCCGATCTCGTAATACTCGCCAAACAGGCGACATCGGCAATTCGGGTCCGCGCTGGCAGGCAAGGGCGTCGCCAGCATCATCAAAGCAACCATGATTGTCAGTCGTGCAATCACTGTCATGTCCCAGATTATAGCCCATCTGCGCTCCATGTACCAGCATTGATGATAGCGAAAGTTGAGCGGCAGGGAAGTGGTAGATGGGGGCAAGGCCACTGATGCTGCCCAATAAGCCAATGAGCTCCTGATGTGACGTCCTACAGAATAGATTTACGGACCGATGTGCAAGCTTGCTAAGTTCTGATTTACTGAATCGCAAAGTTAGTGATGATGAGATAGCGTACTACCTATCACTTTTCCAAAGGCTGGAAGCGAGAATCTGCGTGGAATTCAGCCAGCCCTTTTTCTTGAGCTGTCTGGAGAATTTTGTTCTCTTCAACAAAAATCCTGTTCATTTCTGCGTGCTCCGCATGAGCCCGGCTTTTTAGCTCCGGGACGCACTCTTTATCTGTGCCATCAGCTTTCTCGATCTCCTTGATCTGCTTGAGCATTGCATAAATTCCATTTGTCTTGGCTTCCCTTCCAAAACAAGCGGCCAGTTCAATTCCGGCATTGTGGTAGACCATATTGATTTGACCAAAATTCAGGCTTTGGCAATAATTGTATCTGTGTTTGGAAGCCTCAATTTTCTGAATTGCACGCATCTGCTTTCTCAACGCTGCAGCATCATCAGCGGGGAAGTAACCGCCGCCACCTGCTTTGGAAATCTCTGCAAGTTCCGCACGGGTTTCAGCATCGACACCAAAGCCTATAACGTTGATCGTTGCGCGAATTCCTGACTGTTGCAGGGACTTAGCCTGTTCAACACCATCGCCGCCACACGTCTCCTTGCCGTCAGAAAGAAGATAGACAACTGGCACGGAAACCTTATCGTCTTTCTTGCGAGGCAGTTTTGAAAGTTCGCTACCGGCAAATGCTAAGACACTTCCTAACGGCGTCCATCCCGTCGGCTTGAGGTCTTTAATACTCTTGGAAAGTGCGCTTTTGCTTGCACCAATTTTATGCGACCATTCTACCGATGCACAGGATTCAGTTTTTCCGGATTCTTCGTTGTTGCCGCGATGACCGTAAACCATTAGGCCGACAGGCACATCTTCCTGAAGCGCATTGAGGAAGGACAAAGCCTCCTTCTTTGCAATCTCCATTTTGGACTTACCGTCAATCTTGCCCGCCATTGAACCCGACGCATCCAGAATCAACACAACGTGAGATGCTGGTCGGCTCGCTGAAGCCTCTTCGGGCAATTTGCAAGGATGAAAGGTGGGTTTTCCCAACTTGACCTTGCAAATTGAGGCATCGCCGGGCGCATTTTCCTTTAATTGAGCGTAAACGGCGTCACAGTCAGTGATGCCGGACCCTGATTCTGTCTTTTTTTCAATTTCTGGTTTTGCTTTCATGGGAGTTTCAGAAGAAGTCGGTTCTATAAGTTCGATCAGATTATGACCTTGCAACTGACCCAATGCATTTTCATAACGACTGGAGACACGAAAATTGTAAGGCCCAAGTTCAAACGGTACTTCCTGGGTTTTCCCACTTGCCAACTTCCAGGTCATGATCAGCGTGTTGCCTTCAAGACGGTTGTTGTATTTGTGGACAGAGACGGTTCGCTTGTCTTTTTTCTTTGTCAGCGGATTGGGATAGTTGAGTGTTTGTTCACACATCCCTACAGCGTACATGCAGGAATAAGGCGTATAGAATGCCGTGCCATCGTGCCAATCTGCTTTAACTTCTCGGCCCTTTTCATCGTAGTACGTATTGCCTAGAGGTTTGTAAGTGCCATCTTTATAAATACGACTTTCTTTAACAACGTAAAATGCGCCTTGTTTTCCGACGAATTCCTGAGACTTGACGCTCGTGTCATCGCTCAGTGATTGCGTGAGAAGCTTTGTGCCGGTTCTCATTTTATCGAATTGAATTCCAACGTCCTGCGCCAAGGCTGGCGCTACCATAAAAGCAATCGAAACAATCCCCAGAGTTGCAAGTTTCATAGCGACCATCCTTAAATCTGTTGCGATTAGGCGTGAGCCTACTAATAGCAAGACTTAGATGATCTGTCGAATTGATGAGGTGTAACCTGAGGTGGCAAAAGAAATTTAAAAATCTTTCCTGGTGTCTGCTCGGGCATCGACAGTCAATCAATTTATTGCAACTCCGCCCCCATACCTGCCGTGGCCTGATCGTCTATCGATCGCCTCAAAGCAATTGCAGTTCGGTGGCTTGTTGTCCGCGTCCGTGTTTGTCATCGTGGAGTTCGTAGGACAGTCTGGCCCCATCTTTCAGCTCCGGGATGCCGGCGGCCTGTACAGCTGTTACATGGACGAAAATATCCTTTGAGCCGTCCTCTGGCGAAATGAAGCCGTAGCCCTTGGCGGAATTGAAAAACTTGACCGTGCCGGTGTGGCGCATGATGTGTCTGCCTCAGAGCCCTTGAAGATAATACCTTGTCAGCAACCATAACCAAATTTGTGAATTGAGCAATTTGCAAACTACAAGTAGCATCACTCCCCATGAGTATACGTTCGATCATAATCGCCGGGGTGGCCGGAGTTTCGATGGCACTGACCGCAACGGCGGCTGAAGCGCGGCCCACGGTCAAGACCACAACACAAACCTATCGGGTGGACGGGTCGGACGCTGCGGCGATCGTATCGTCGATGCTGGGCAATCACCAGTTGCTGGGTGGCCACGGTCGTGTTGGACGCACCAAGATGACGCGCAAGATCGACTGGGAATTTGCCGAAACAAGCTCATCATGCCGGGTCAAGAGACATACAATCCGGCTCGATTTCCTCACGCAACTGCCGCGTCATGTGCGCGAGAACCAGCTACAAAAGAGCCTGCGCAAGAACTGGCGCGCGTTCGCCAGCCACATCAAATGGCATGAGGGCCAGCATCGCACTATCTGGCTGTCGTGCGCCAAAAAGGCAGAGCGGCTGGTCAACAAGGCGCGCGCGCGAACATGCGCCCAGCTGGTCAGCAAGCTGGAGCAGATTTACACCTCAACCAATGCGGAATGTGACCGACGCCACGCAGCGTTTGATGCCAAGGAAACCCGCAACCTGTCACGCCATCCGCTGATCAAGGCAGCGTTAAGGCGTTAGGACGCACCACGCCACGCC
>JBAUGO010000583.1:0-2770 GCA_049679775.1 Anderseniella sp. | reverse complement strand
CTTTGCCGCTGCCATGATGATCAAGGATTTGAGCCTTGCTGCTGATGCTGCAAAATCATCAGGTGCTAATACTCCGATGGGTATGCGCGCGCTCGAGCTTTACCAGGAATTTATAGCGGCAGATGGCCCTGACACGGATTTTTCCGGAATTATTCGCTGGTTAAATGCCGAAAAATAGCCAAAAATTTGTGCAACAAGGTTTTGCTAACTTTGTTCAGAACTCATTCAAATTGGATACAAATTTAGACCTAATTTACCTATCTCATTGAGTTGTTCTTAAAAAAACCGCCGTAGAGTCATCGTCAAGGCAGGGGAAAACATTCTGCCAGATCATAATGACTTAAACACAACAGAATTCGGGCAGGTATCAAACATGAACAAGACAACCGCAATGGCGGTCCGCAATGATGCGGACCAGAACGATTCAGCAATCAAGAACCGCTATCTTGAATCACTTACACTCATCGAGCGTCTTCACCGCCGCTTGCTGGACGTGATCAAGGATGAGTTTGATCGCAATGGCGAGCAGGAAGTCAATTCCGTGCAAGCGCTACTGCTGTTCAATATCGGTGACAGTGAACTGACTGCTGGAGAATTGAAATCTCGTGGCTACTATCAAGGCTCAAACGTCTCCTACAACCTGAAGAAACTGGTTGATCAGGGATATGTAAGCCATGAACGTTCAAACGCTGACAAGCGTTCGGTCCGCATTTCTCTCACTGAACGTGGCAAGGCGATCCGTGAACAGGTCGACACACTTTACAACCGTCAGCTGTTGTCCTTGCAGGAAGTTGCAGGTATCGACGTTGATGAGTTTGACAGGCTAAACAAGGCGCTTGGCCGTCTTGAGCGCTTCTGGACTGACCAGATTCTCTATCGTCTCTAATAATCGCGCCGGAGATATCGCCGAACAAGGGATATCTCCTGCAATCTCGCAAAATTGTGAAGCCCGCAAAATCCATCGGTTTTGCGGGTTTTTGCATGTCTGGACAATTTGTTGATGGTTTAAGCCGCAATAAGGCCCAGATTACACTTCATTCACTGTTGGAAGCGCATGATTTGTGGTATATGTCCTGCAAGTGAATTTATTAGGGGTGATTTGATGTTGTTGGGGTATTCCCGGATATCTCTCGTCGCATTTGTTGCAACGAGCATTGTGGCTTTGAGTGCGGTGTCAGCCACAGTCAAAGCTGATAGAGCTGAGAATACATTCAAGGCTCGCTCTTCTGCCAAATCTTCAGGCGGCTCAGTCACGAAATTGTTCAATTTCGGCAGTGGATCATCCGCAAGTCAGGCCGCTGTTGTTTCAGATCCGGTCGTTGATACCAGCATCCAAAACCAGCCCACATCCCTCTCACCTGGCAAACCGGATGCGCTTGATACCTTGTCATCGCGCACCAAGATTTTCAGCGCCAACCGTTCGGTCGCTCCCATCATTGATGCGCGCAGCGAAGCAAACCTCAAGAACGCAATCGAAAATTACGAAGAAATTGATCAAGCAGGTGGCTGGGGCAGTGTTGCTGCCTCAAAGTCCTTGCGCAAGGGTGGCAAGGGCAAGGCGGTTCTCGCGGTGCGTCGTCGTCTCGCTATTGAGGGATACCTGCCTCGCAGCGCTGCAAAGAATGATATATATGATCAGCAGCTAGCTGAAACCGTCGGTAGCTTCCAGGAAAACCATGGCTTGAAAGTTACTGGTACTGTCAATGAAGAAACCGCTGCTGCAATGTCTGTTCCGGTGTCGGAACGCCTCGACACGCTACGCGCCAATCTGATCCGTTTGCCTGAATATACCAAGGATTTGACGGGCAAGTATGTTGTTGTGAACATTCCGGCGGCCAAGCTTGAAGCCGTTGAGGGCAGGCGGGTTGTGTCAAGACATACTGCCATTGTCGGCAAGCCGGAGCGACCATCTCCCGTTGTCACCAGTGAAGTCAGCGAAATAAATTTCAATCCCTATTGGCATTCGCCCAAGTCGATTGTCATCAAGGATATCGTGCCAAAGGTTCGCAAGTCACGCGCTATTCTTGATCAGATGCAGATCAAGGTTTTCGATGGCTATCAAGGCCCAGAGGTCGATCCCGATGATATTGACTGGGATGCACCGGCAGAAGAGATCGCTGACAAATATCACTTCCGCCAGGAGCCAGGTGGCGAGAACGCCATGGCGTCGGTGAAGATCAACTTCAAGAACAAATATTCAGTCTATATGCACGACACCCCGACCAAAACGCTGTTTCAGGAAAACCAGCGTTACTTCAGCTCAGGCTGTGTCCGCGTAGAAGATGTCCAGCAACTGACCTCATGGATATTGGGAAATCAGGACGGCTGGAATCTGCCGCAGATACAATCGGTTGCACGTTCGGAAGAGCGTATCGACGTGAACCTCAAGGAAAAGGTTTCAGTGCGCTGGGTATATCTGACCGCCTGGGCTGGTCCTGATGGCATCGCCAATTTCCGCGATGACATCTACAGTCTTGATGGCACCGGGTTCATAACCGGTCAGCCTATTGGATCACCTGAAGAGTCCGCAGGATAAGACCTAAGCTCCAGTCAAATCCAAACCTCCAGCGACGTGATGTCGCTTGGTGAGCCAGAGATATTGCGTTATGTCTGATGGGTTCGTAAGCAACCCTTGTGGTCTCATACGCACGCAATACCAAATGCTCAACTCGTCGATTAAACTGGAGAACACTAATGACAGCGCAGACCAAAGCCGCTCAATCCGGCATTTTCCCGTCATTTTTTAGCGAGGCCCTTGCCAGTTCTGATC
>JBAUGO010000582.1:0-7154 GCA_049679775.1 Anderseniella sp. | reverse complement strand
CACACTGATGCCGCCATCGTGTTTGTCCAGAAATGCCTCGGCACTCATTGACCCCATGTCTTCAACGGCATCAGCGAGCCTGTCGTGGCTCCAGTTCCACCACTGCAAGGAAAGCAGTCGCGCAATGGTGTCAGGCTCGAAACGCCAGCGCAGAAACTTCGCCGGATTGCCAACGACGATTGCATAGGGCTCCACATCACGGGTTACGACGGCACCTGCCCCGATGACCGCCCCGGTTCCAATTGTGATGCCAGGCAGGACAATCGCGCCATGGCCCACCCAGACATCATGGCCCAGGCTGACCTTGCCCTGTTCCTTGCGTTCAGAGCGAAAACCCTGATCCAGTTTCTTGCCGTGAAAGTATTCATTGGGGCGATAGGTGAACTTGTGTTGCGAGACGCGGTTCATCGGATGGTTGAGCGCATTGAGGCGCACATTTGCAGCGATCGCACAGAACTTTCCGGTCTGCGTGTAGATCAGCTCTGAATGGCGCTCAACATATGTATAGTCACCGAGCACACTGGAGCGCATCTGGACCCGCTCCTTGACCTCGCAAAACCGACCCAGCTTGCAGTCACTCAAGGTGGCAGTTGCGTGAATGCTTGGTTCACCATCGCGGCTGGTCCTGGCGACCTTGCCCTGATCCGGTTTGTGGCCTTGCTCATTTGCCATGTATCACTCCAACAAGAACGAAAAAGGCCGCCCCCGATGGAGCGGCCTGATAATCGAATAGCATAGGTAGTCTCTTTGGCAGGATCAGGCCGCCGCAGTAGCCTTTTTCTCAATCTGGCGTTTGACGCGACGAGCAGACAAGGACAGCTGATCGTCCTTGGCCTTCATCAGGAAAGCATCAAGACCACCACGATGCTCTACCGAGCGAAGTGCAGCAGCAGATACCTTGAAAGCAAAGTCGCGGCCAAGGCTTTCACTCTGCAGGTGTACCTGACACAGGTTTGGCATAAAGCGGCGACGGGACTTGTTGTTGGCGTGGCTGACATTATTACCTGTCAGAACACCCTTGCCGGTCAATTCACAACGGCGGGCCATGGTCTTAAACTCCAAATTGTTCAATACTGTCCGGATTTACGCTTCACGCCAGGTTTCGAACCTTCTGAAAACAGAAAGTCCGGCACCTGAGGGCCGGATCAAATTCATCCGCGTTTCCATAGGCCAGCGCCGCGCAAAGGTCAAGCCCACTGGCAATTAATCTCAACTTCTTGTGAGATCACCAATATGACCACATTCCCGGCACAAATTCACATTAGGCCAACATGAAGATACCCGTTTATTTGTTCATTTAGCATTCAGGCAGCTTCCTGTTTAATGCCAGCAAGTTCAAATCAGCTTAAAAAGGCAGAAGATAAGTACATGCTTAAAACGGCACCCTTCAAAATATTTCTCGCAGCAGCAACACTACTGGGCACATCAACCATAGGACTGGCAACAAGTGCAGGATCAGCCATGGCCGCAGACAAGCTGGAAGTGCGCTATGATCTGATCACCAGCGGCATTCGGGCGTTTGCGCTGGATTATGGTACGGTCATCGAGAAGGACAACTTCAAAGCCAGGGCCAAGCTGCGCCCCAAAGGACTGGCATCGCTTTTTGTGGACCTGAAAATGGATATGTCCTCGTCGGGAAGTATTACGCCAAAGGGCACAAGATCCAGCTCATTTTCGATGGACGTGGTGGAAAAGGGTCGCAAGGGCAAATACAATGTGAGTTTCAAGGGCTTGAAACCTGTTGCAAGCCAACGCCAACCCGGCCCTGATTCAGAAACCGAAGCAAAACTCAACGATGAGGCAGCCAAGGGCGCGCGTGACACGCTGGCCTCCATCATGGATATTGCAGTAACAACATCTGCCAATCCGTGTGACTCCAGCTACCGAATTTACAATGGCAAGGAAGTATTCAAGCTTGATCTGGCCAAGATCAAGGATGACCAGTTCAACAACAAGGATGGCGGCGTTTATCGAGGTCCGGCAATTGTCTGCTCCATGACCTATTCCACCCTTGCAGGCCTGTCTGCCAAGACACAAGCCAAATACGCAAAGAACCCACCAAAGTTCAAGGTGTGGTTTGCCCCGGTAGAGTCGCCTACCCTTGGCCGCAATATAAATGTGCTTGTCGCAGTAACCGGCAAGATCAAGGGCAAGGACTTTGTGGCCTATGCCAACAAGGCAACACTGGGCGGCAAGCCACTGAATGCTCAATCTGTTGCCAGTAAATAGGTCCGGTTTGTGGGCTTGAAACGCACGGGCACAACATGTTGTACGTGAACAAGAGGTGAATCGTGCGAGATTCATGATTCGGTCATGACTTGTTCGCTTTTGAATCCACAAATCTTTACTTCAAATCACGCAATCAGTCTTTGTACATTCACCCCGATCCGGCTAGGGTCAGCGCAAGGTCTTGAGACCTTATAAAGTGCCAGCCGCTTACCGATAGTTTTCATGGACACGCGCAGAAACGTAACCGCCCTGCTCGGGCCAACCAACACCGGCAAGACCCATCACGCGGTTGAACGGATGCTGGGACACCCGACAGGCATGATCGGCCTGCCGCTGAGGCTGTTGGCGCGTGAAATATATGATCGCATCAGCGCGCGCACTGGCCCCATGTCGGTAGCGTTGGTCACCGGCGAGGAGAAACTCATCCCGCCCAGCCCGCGTTATTGGGTCTGCACGGTTGAGGCCATGCCCATGGACATTCCCGTCTCGTTCATGGCGATAGATGAAATCCAGCTGGCAGCGGACAATGAGCGTGGTCATGTTTTCACGGACCGCTTGCTGCATGCACGCGGCATCAACGAAACAATCCTGCTGGGTGCCGCTACCATAAGGCCAATCCTTGAAAAGCTGCTGAAAGGCGTGAACCATGTCTCACGACCCCGCTTTTCCAAGCTGACATTTGCCGGCACCAAAAAGATCACACGTTTGCCAAAGCGCAGCGCCATCGTGGCGTTTTCAGCCAGCATGGTCTACCAGGTAGCTGAACTGATCAGGCGGCAGAAGGGCGGTGCAGCCATCGTCATGGGTGCGTTGAGCCCGCGCACCCGCAATGCCCAGGTCGAGCTTTACCAGTCTGGTGATGTCGATCATATCGTGGCAACCGATGCAATCGGCATGGGGCTGAACATGGATATTGACCATGTTGCCTTTGCCGCCACCCGGAAGTTTGACGGGCACGCATTCCGAAATCTGACCGCCTCAGAAATGGGCCAGATTGCGGGCCGTGCCGGCAGATACATGAACGACGGCACATTTGGCCTGACCGCAGAAGCAGCAGGTCTTGATGCAGATATCATTGAGCAGCTTGAAGAGCACCAGTTTGAGGCAATCAAGGTGCTGCAATGGCGCAATCGCAACCTGAACTTCCAGTCAACTGATCGACTTCTGGGATCACTCAATGCCTTGCCGAACCGGGAAGGGCTTGCACGGACCAGACCAGGTGCTGATGTGGAAACCTTGTCGCTCCTGTCGCGAGACGATGAGATAGCGGCGCGTACAAATACGAAAGCTACAGTTGAGCTTTTGTGGGAAACCTGCCAGTTGCCGGACTACCGCAACATCACCGGCAGCGAACACGCCAATCTTGTTGGTTCAATTTTCCGCTATGTTGCAGACACCGGACGCATTGACACTGACTGGTTTGCAAGACAGTTGGCATATTGCGACAATACCAATGGCGATATAGATACCTTGTCCAATCGCATTGCCCATGTGAGAACATGGACCTTTGTAGCCAACCGTCCAGACTGGCTGGAAGACCCCGGCCACTGGCAGGACAAAACACGGGCAATGGAGGACAGGCTGTCAGATGCCTTGCATGAAAGGCTGACACAGCGTTTTATCGACAAGCGCACCAGTATCTTGATGAAGCGGTTGCGCGAAAGGGAAGAATTGATGTCGAGTGTGGATAGTGAAGGTGCGGTTCTGGTGGAAGGTGAATATGCCGGGCGCATCGAAGGGTTGCGTTTTACAGCCGAAACGAACTCCGGTGAACACGCGAAGGTGATACTGGCAGCTGCCATGCCTGCGGTAACCGAAGCCCTGGCAGGACGCGCGCAGTCACTTGTCGCAGCACCTGATCCGGACCTGTCACTGGATGCAGCTGGTCAGATAATCTGGCTGTCACATCCGGTGGGGCGACTGGTGGGCAATGGCAACCTGCTCAAGCCACGTGTTGAAGTGATGGCAGATGAGCAATTGTCGGCCCCAGACCGTGAAGCGGTACAAATGCGGCTGTCAAAATTTGTCTCACGCCATATCGCATCACTGGTCGAGCCTTTGGTATCTCTGGCAAACGCGGAAGACCTGACCGGCATTGCCCGCGGCATAGCCTACCAGCTTGTCGAGGCTCTTGGCGTTTTACCGCGCGATCGCATAGGCAATGATGTGAAGTCGCTGGGCCAGGAAGAACGCGCCAGCTTGCGTAAATATGGTGTGCGTTTCGGGGCTTTCCATATTTTCATCCCTGCCCTCCTCAAACCTGCGCCTACAACACTGAGGCTGCTTCTGTGGGCACTGCATGATGGCGAAAAGCGTGGCCTTGATGCGCAAGCTCTGCCTGCTTTCATGCCACAACAAGGCCTGACATCAGTGCCCGTTGATACATCAGCTCCAGACGGCTTTTACCAGATTGTCGGCTTCGGGGTGTGCGGTGCACGTGCTGTGCGTGTCGACATGCTCGAACGACTTGCCGACATGATCCGCGAACGGGTGTTCTGGCGAGCCCAGCGTGAAGGACAAGAACGCCCGCAAGGCTCTGTGGAAGGAGGCGGGTTTACCATCGTGTCCGACATGATGTCGCTTGTCGGCTGTTCTGGTGAGGAGTTCTCATCCATCCTGAAGGCGCTTGGGTTCAACTCTCAAAAGAAACAGGCTCCGGCAAAGCCCGCAGAGACAGCGGATGCAGCACCACCAGAGGTGGCAGTTGAAGTTGAGGCAGCGCCACTGGATGAGCCTGTTGAGGCAGACGCTCCCGCCCCAGACCAGTCAGAACCTGTTGCAGAGCCTGTTGGCGAACCTGAAATGATTGAAGTCTGGTGGCCCAAGGATACCGGGCCTTTCAAGGCTCAAAAACAGCAACCCAACAACCGCCACAAGCCTCGTCGCTCTGACAAACAGGCACACAAGCCCAAACCCGGCGGCAAGCCAGCCGATAGATCGCAACACCAGCGTCCACCGCGTCCGCCGCGCCCGGAAAAACCAATTGACCCGAACAGCCCGTTCGCGGTTCTGAGCCAGTTGAAGCAGGAACTTACCAAGAAGTAGGCATGGCACGATCAGCTCCTGAAACCACACCTTGCACACAAAGAATTGACCGGTGGCTGTGGTTTACCCGTTTTGTAAAGACGCGCGCCCTGGCCCAGCGGCTGGTGGCAGGTGGCAAGGTGCGCATCAACAAAACCAAAATAACCAAATCCTCGCAAACCGTTGCACCTGGCGATGTCGTCAGCTTCATGGCACATGATCGCATACATGTCGTACGGGTTGAGTTACCAGGTGAGCGGCGCGGGCCCGCTCCCGAAGCGCGCAAGCTTTATACCGACCTCAATGTGAAAAACGAGCAGTCAGAACCAGCACAAGATGACTGATCAAGCCAAAAGTGCGCTTGACGATTTGTCCGGAAAATGCGACTTCAGCTGCATCTATTATGAACAATGTAAAATTTTCGGGCCTGACACATGACCTATATCGTCATCGATAACTGCATCAAGTGCAAATACATGGACTGCGTTGAAGTATGTCCGGTGGATTGTTTCTATGAAGGCGAGAACATGCTCGTCATTCACCCGGATGAATGCATTGACTGTGGTGTGTGCGAGCCTGAGTGCCCCGCCGAAGCCATCAAGCCAGATACCGAACCAGGGCTTGAAAAATGGCTGGAGCTGAACACAAAGTTCGCAGATATCTGGCCGAATATCACCCAAAAGCGTGATCACGCCGCAGACGCTGAAAAGTATGACGGCGAAGAAGGCAAACTGGAAAAGTACTTCTCGGAAGAGCCCGGCGAAGGCGACTGAGAAACGCTCAATTGCGCAGTTAACAGGTCTGGTTTTGTTAACCATTTGTTAAAACTTTCGCCTCTTCAGCACACTGAAGGGACTTCTGGCGTGCTTAAAGGCTTTAACAAGGCGTAAATTTGTGTTATTACTGGTTTTGATGATAATTCAATGACCGTAACGCACCAAACCCGAGACCTTAAACGGCTCGGACTTTTTTTCGCCTGATCCAGATTTAGAACCGGACATAAGCACTTCAACCAGACCTGACCGCCTCATCAGCAAGGCAAAACACAGGTAAAACCTTGGAAATGCTTCACGGACCGCTTCAACAATCACTGGCCATCAGTACCCGTCGGCACCACCACTATTCTGGTGGGCAGATCTCTTTTTTGAAACACCAGGCATATTACTGCCAGTGGATATCAAAACAGATGCCAGGGGAAAAAATGCGGCACGATCAATGACACCGCGTTAACAGGTTAAGCACAAGGGAACAACACCATGGCCACAGATAAAAAGACGACATCAAAGAAGCTGAAATACAAGGCTGGTGAGTTTGTTGTGTACCCTGCACATGGCGTCGGCAAGATCACTGCCCTTGAAGAACAGGAAATCGCCGGCATGAAGCTTGAGCTTTATGTTATCGATTTTGAAAAGGACAAGATGCGTCTGCGTGTTCCACTGAACAAGTGCGACAGCGTTGGCATGCGCAAGCTGTCAGACAAGGCTATGGCTGATGATGCCATGAAGGTATTGACCGGCAGGGCACGCATCAAGCGCACCATGTGGTCACGCCGCGCGCAGGAATATGAAGCGAAGATCAACTCTGGCGATTTGATTTCTGTCGCTGAAGTCGTGCGTGATCTGTATCGCTCGGATCGTCAGCCTGAGCAGTCCTATTCCGAGCGTCAGCTTTATGAATCAGCACTCGATCGTATGGCTCGTGAAATCGCCTGCGTACGCAAGCTTGATGACGCTGGTGCTGTTAGCGAAATCGAAGCTGTGCTGGAGAAATCTTCTCATCGTGGCTCGAAGGCAGACACATCAAGCGCTGAAGAAAAAGCCGCCTGATTAAACCCAGACACTTGATAGATATGACACAAGCCCGTCAGAGTTTCTCTGGCGGGTTTTGCTTTTCAGGTTTGA
>JBAUGO010000581.1:0-6228 GCA_049679775.1 Anderseniella sp. | reverse complement strand
GTTGACGAGATCCAGCTCCACTCCTTCAAACAACCGCTCCAGCGATTTGGCGTTGGTGATCGCGACACCCCCTTTACCTGCGCTCACCGTGCCCGGTAGCACAAGCGATATACCCGTCGCGCCATTTTCCAGATCATCCAGCATTTGAGAGTTGGCAGCGCTCACATCAGGCATGTCGGCGCGCTGGACCAGCACCCAGCTTTCAGGATTGGCACGTTGTGCCATATTCAACTGTGCAACTGTTTGCGCAGGCCCATAGACAGGTTCTATGGCAATCGCGTCAGTGGTGTGAGTGGTAAGGCTGCCCGGATCGCGACCTTTCAGGCTCGCCTCGACCAAAGCAAGCCAGTCGCTGTGAGTGATGGTTGAAAATTCAGATGCCAGTTTCAATTTGCTCATGAGCAGTTTGTTCTCGTGATCGGGCTTCGGGCCTTATGTTGCGATGCGAAAAGTCTATAGGCCGGACAGGAAAACTGCAAATCGACTTTGGTTACAGATAACCGGAAATTCCAGGAATTGAATTGGCTACTTCCTTCACAAGATCGCTACCGGCTTTTTCTTTCGCATACATCAATGTTTCTTTGCCGAGCACCTTGACCTGATCCATGTTGAGGCCGATCGACTGGAGTTTTGTGACCGCTACAAGCGGACCGCCCATCAGTCCGCCACCCAGCATGCCCATCAACCCGCCTCCACGCGCCCCGTCGCCACCATGCAGTTGTGCGATCTCGGCAGCACCAGGAATCGCATCAAACAGTTGTTGCACCTTGGCCTTGTCACCTTGGGTCTTGACCAGCGACAGCATGATGCCAACCGCTTTTTCCGCTTTTTCAGGAGAAAGCTGTGTTTTTGCGACCACGCGGTCAATAAGTTCCTGCATTCGTTCTGCCTCCGGGGCGGGTAAGTCTGTTCACATGATGTATGAATGTTGTATAGCAAATTCCAGTAACACAAACAGATTTGAAAATCAGGGCAGGTAGCATGAGTAATGGTGCGGTATTTCTGGGTCAGAGTGAAAAGCGCGAAGAGCTGTTGCTCAAGCTCTCCAACCGTCATGGACTGATAACGGGTGCGACCGGTACCGGCAAGACTGTTACCTTGCAGATATTGGCTGAGGGGTTTTCTGCAGCGGGTGTTCCGGTTTTTGCAGCCGACATCAAGGGCGATTTGTCTGGTGTTGCCAGGGAAGGCGAGCCCAAGGACTTCCTGCTCAAACGTGCCAAGCAAATCGGTTTTGATGATTACGGTTTTGAAGCGTTCCCAACAGTACTGTGGGACCTCTTCGGCAAACAGGGCCACCCTATCCGCACAACAATATCGGAAATGGGTCCACTGCTGATTTCACGCCTGATGGGCCTGACCGAAGCACAAGAAGGCGCCCTCAACATTGCATTCAGGATTGCAGATGAAGAAGGCTTGCTTTTGCTTGACCTCAAGGATCTGCGCTCAATGCTGTCCGATCTGGCTGGGCGTGGCAGTAAACTGACCACCGAATACGGCAATATTGACAGCCGTACCATTGGCGCCATTCAGCGCCGTCTGATTGTGCTTGAAGAACAAGGCGGTGAACACTTCTTTGGCGAACCTGCGCTTGAGTTGAAAGACCTGATGCGCACCACTGCGGATGGTCGCGGATACATCAACATCCTGGCGGCAGACGAATTGATGCAATCGCCCCAGCTCTATGCAACATTCCTGTTGTGGCTGATGTCTGAATTATTTGAGGAGTTGCCGGAAGTGGGCGACCCTGAGAAGCCAAAACTGGTGTTCTTTTTTGATGAAGCACATTTGCTTTTCAACGAAGCACCGCCAAGCCTGTTGACCAAGGTTGAGCAGGTCGTCCGCCTGATCAGGTCGAAAGGGGTCGGCATATATTTTGTGACGCAAAACCCGCTTGATGTGCCGGACACAGTGCTGGCCCAGCTTGGCAACCGTGTGCAGCATGCCTTGCGTGCTTTTACGCCACGTGATCAGAAGGCAGTGAAAGCTGCGGCAACCACGTTCCGTCAAAACCCGAAATTTGACACCGAAGAAGTCATTACCCAGCTTGGTGTTGGCGAGGCGCTGATCTCCACGCTGGACATCAAGGGCGTACCGTCAATGGTGGAGCGTACCCTCATTCGCCCACCGTCCGGCCAGCTTGGACCCATTACGCCTGACCAACGCGACCAGCTTGTTAAAAACAGCCCTGTTTATGGCCTGTATGACGAAGCAATTGATCGTGAATCGGCATATGAAAAGCTTCAGGTCAAAGGCGAAAAAGCCGCTGAGCAAGCACTTGCCGAAACCGAAGCCAAGGCACGCGAGAGACAGGAAAAGACCGCTTCACGCAGCACCGGCCGCCGCGTGGACTCCGCAACTGATCGGCTGGTCAAGAACGTGGCAAGCTCTGTCGGACGTCAGCTTGGCAATATGCTGGTCCGGAACTCCGGCTCCATCATTCGCGGCATACTTGGCAGCATGTTGAAAAAATAGGTTTATGATTGCAGCAATATTGTATCGGCAATCTCGATATCAAATCCGGATAAGCCGATATAGTAACGCGGTTTGCTGGCAATCAACCTGATCGATTGCACAGACAAGTCACGCAGGATTTGTGCGCCTAAACCCACATCGCGCCACGCCTCTTCGCGCGCCCGCGCTGATTTGGTGTCTTCCTCGCTGTCCGTTTTGCCAAGTTTGGATGCCGGCACACCGGCAACACCTTCGCGCAGGTAAACAAGAATGCCGCAGCCTTCCTTTTTGAAAATATCATAGACCGTGTTCAGGGTGTCACGGTTTCCCAGCACATCATTGACCAGGTCCTGTCGATGCAGGCGAACGGGTATGTCTTTTCCTGATGACACATCTCCATAAACCAGCGCCAGATGCTGCACCGGATCAAAGTGTGTTGAGTATGCAATGCCGGTGGCTGTGCCTACAGGCGTTTCAACGCTGAACTCTCCATCACGTTCCACCAGGCGCTCACGCTGCTGACGATAGGCAATGAGGTCTGCTACAGAAATTATCTTGAAGCCGTGCTCGCGTGCAAAAGCCATGACCTGCGCACCGCGCTTGACCGTGCCGTCATCATTGACCAGTTCGCAGATTACCCCGACAGGTGGCTCACCCGCCAATCGCGCCAGGTCAACGGCAGCTTCCGTGTGGCCGGAGCGCATCAGCACACCACCGCGTTTGGCAATCAATGGGAACACATGGCCTGGACGCACAAAGTCTTCTGCGTGCACATTGGCATTGGCCAGTGCATGCACTGTGGCGCAGCGTTCCCTTGCTGAGATACCAGTGGTCAGGCCCTCCTTGTAGTCGATCGAGACGGTAAAGGCGGTGCCAAGTGGTGCGTCATTATCCGATACCATCGGATCCAGCTTGAGCCTGCGCGCCTCTTCCCGTGTCATGGGTGCACATACGATGCCTGAACCATGGCGCACCATCATTGCCATCTGTTCGTTGGTAACCTTGGAGGCTGCCGCGATCAGATCGCCTTCGTTCTCCCGATCGTCATCATCGACCACAACAACCATCTCACCAGCCTTGATGGCGGCGATTGCACTGGAAACGGAATCAAGTTGATCGTTCATACTTTCTGCTCCTGAAAGCGCAGGTGACAGGTCACCCGGCTTCACCTTGTCTTTGGTCAATGTTTGAATGCGAAGGGCCAGATCGAGCGATGGTGTGTCGCCCGACAAAAGCTGCGACACACGACCGGCAGAGATACCCAGTTGCCGGGCAAACTCAGCCTTGTTCATGTCCGCTTTCTTTAGCCAGTCTTCAAGTTTCATGGTCACAACCTTTAGCAGGGCTAAAGGGTGATAGCGAGTCTTGAATTGGAAGTTCGTGGGCTTTTTGTATGAAGGCACACTTGTCGTCCAATATAACTCTTGTAAAGTGTGGGAATGTTGGCTTTGCACCGAAAATCAGCTCTTGCAGCGTCTTTGATAGTGTCCAGCGCACTCTGGTATGCCTTCTATCTGTTTTATTACAAATGGCTAAACTGTTTCAATGAGTTAGGCCGTTGCTTCGATAGTGGGTCCGGGGTTGTCTATACTGAGCAGTCGGGCATTTTTTGGCTATTAATCGCCATATTGGCATCTGGAATGACCCTGCTTCAATTGCTGTTATTTTCG
Organism: Anderseniella sp.; assembly: GCA_049679775.1. Taxonomy (GTDB): domain Bacteria; phylum Pseudomonadota; class Alphaproteobacteria; order Rhizobiales; family Aestuariivirgaceae; genus Anderseniella. The sequence continues at coordinate 2,104 of JBAUGO010000581.1, read as the reverse complement.
CGTCAGAAGCCTACTCTGAAATCGAAACCACCCTCGAGCGATATCAGTGACCCCAACAAAAAACGGGGCCCAAAGGACCCCGTTTGAAACTCACATCAAGGTGAAATTACTTCGCTGCTGAATACATCTGCTCGACATATTACCAGTTCACCAGATTGTCGATGAACGCCTCGAGATATTTGGGCCGCGCGTTGCGATAGTCGATATAATAGGAATGCTCCCATACATCGCAACCGAGTACAGGGAGCGCCCCATGCATCAGCGGGTTTTCACCGTTGGCAGTTTTCATAACGGCAAGCTTGCCATCCTTGACCGCAAGCCAGGCCCAGCCGGAGCCGAACTGTGTGGTGCCTGCTGCGATGAAGTCTTCGCGCATCTTGTCATAGCCGCCAAGATCAGAATCGATCGCTTTTTGCAAGGATGCTGGAAGTTTTTTGCCACCACCGTTCGGCTTCATCCAGTTCCAGAAGTGCAGGTGATTATAGTGTTGGCCAACATTGTTGACGAGACCTGCATTCTTTTCAGCAAAGGCTGCCTTGCAGATGTCTTCAAGGGACTTGGACGCAAGCGGAGAATCCTTCAGCAGATTGTTGCCGTTGGTGACATAAGCCTGATGGTGCTTGTCGTGATGAAACTCCAGCGTTTCCTTGGACATGTAGGGGCCCAATGCATCGTGGGCGTAGGGAAGATCGGGTAGTTCAAGAGCCATAGGATTAGCCTCCGGTTTTGGTTTTATCGGTTTAGAAGAATGCCTGAATGCCTGTCTGTGCGCGGCCCAGAATAAGCGCATGGACATCATGTGCGCCTTCATAGGTGTTCACAGTCTCCAGGTTCACCATGTGACGGATGACGTGATATTCATCCGAAATGCCGTTGCCGCCATGCATATCACGCGCCATGCGGGCGATGTCCAGAGCCTTGCCGCAATTGTTGCGCTTCAGGATTGAAATGGATGTCGGAGACAGCTTGCCAGTCTCCAGCCCGCGACCTAATGCAAGGCAGCCGTGCAGGCCAAGTGTGATCTCGGTCTGCATATCGGCGAGTTTCTTTTGAACCAGCTGGGTTGCTGCCAGAGGACGGCCAAACTGTTTGCGGTCCAGAGTATATTGGCGCGCGCGGTGCCAACAGTCTTCGGCTGCGCCAATGGCACCCCATGCAATGCCATAACGTGCCTTGTTCAGACATCCAAACGGACCGGAAAGCCCCCGCGTGTTGGGCATCAGTGCCTCTTCCGGCACTTCCACATCATCCAGCACAATCTCGCCGGTAACAGACGCACGAAGCGAGAACTTGCCTTCGATTTTTGGTGTTGAGAAGCCTTTCATGCCACGTTCAACGATGAAGCCATGAATGCCTTCGTCTTCCAGCTTTGCCCACACAACGGCGATGTCGGCTATGGGGGAATTGGTAATCCACATCTTGGCGCCGTTCAGCACATAGCCATTAGAGGTGCGCTTGGCGCGTGTCTTCATGCCGCCGGGGTCAGAGCCTGCGTCGGGTTCTGTCAGGCCAAAACAGCCAACCATTTCACCGGTCGCAAGTTTTGGTAGATACTTTTTCTTCTGGGCTTCTGATCCGTAGGCTTCGATCGGATGCATGACGAGGGAGTTTTGTACGGAAATGGCTGAACGATAGCCGGAGTCCACACGCTCGATTTCGCGCGCGATCAGTCCGTAGGCTACATAGCCCAGTCCTGTCCCGCCATATTTAGGATCGGTCATGATTCCGAGCAGCCCAAGTTCACCTGCCTCGTTCATGATTTCGCGATCAAAGCGCTCTTCCCGGAACGCGCTTTTAACCCGGCTCATCAGTTTGTCCTGCGCAAAGTCACGCACACTGTCGCGGATCATGCGTTCTTCTTCAGTGAGGTGGCTTTCCAGGTCAAGCGGATCTTCCCAGTTGAATTCGGCCACGACATGGGGCTTGGCTGAAATACTGTGTGCTGTTTGTGACATGATTTACCTCCGCTGGGGTTGCGATCAGAATTTTCGGCAATGTGCGCTGGATTGAGGATTGTTGCAAGCTTTGTGGGCGCATAATTGCTGTGCATGGAGTGCAAGGGGGCAGCGTTTTGTAGTTGGCTTACACCTTCCCTGCCACCATC
>JBAUGO010000580.1:0-5162 GCA_049679775.1 Anderseniella sp. | reverse complement strand
AAGTCGATCTATGACACCGTGGCCTATGGACCGCGCATTCACGGCCTTTCCCGTAACAAGACGGAGCTGGACGAAATTGTCGAGACGTCACTGAAGCGGGCAGGTCTGTTCGAGGAGGTCAAGGACCGTCTCGACTCGCCCGGTACCGGCCTGTCCGGTGGCCAGCAGCAGCGTCTGTGCATCGCCCGCGCCATCGCTGTCAGCCCCGAGATCATTCTCATGGATGAGCCGTGCTCGGCGCTGGACCCCATCGCGACTGCAAGGATCGAGGAACTGATCGACGAACTGCGCGAGAACTATTGCATCGTCATCGTCACCCACTCCATGCAGCAAGCCGCCCGCGTGTCACAACTGACCGCCTTCTTCCATCTTGGCACGTTGGTGGAGGTGGGCGACACCGAGGCCATCTTCACCAATCCTCAGGAAAGCCGTACACAAGACTATATCATGGGCCGCTCTGGTTGATGTGCAAGCATTTGCCCGTGACTGCCCCACTCATGAAAGGTTGATCCCTGATGAATAATTCACACATAGTATCTGCGTTTGACCAGGACCTTGCTCAGCTGCGAAACCTGATCGCCCAGATGGGCGGACTTGCTGAAGACCAGTTCAGCAAATCCATCGATGCGCTATCAAAGTCTGACCTGAAGCTTGCCGAAGAGGTGATCGCGGCGGATGACAAAATCGATGAGCTTGAAAAAGAGCTTGAGGAAAATGCCATCAAGCTGATTGCCAAGCGTCAACCGATGGCGGCTGACCTGCGCGCAATCATGGTGGCAATCCGCATATCATCGGACCTGGAACGGATCGGTGATCTGGCCAAGAATATCGCCAAGCGCACACTGGCCGTGAACGAACCATTGCCACGCTCGGTCAATGCCGGGTTGAAGCGGATGGCAGAACTTGCCATGGAGCAATTGAGCGACGTGCTTGATGCCTATGCCAGCCTTGACACCGCCAAGGCACTTGACGTCTGGCACAATGACAGCAAGATCGATATCCTTTACAATTCGGTCTTCCGTGAATTGCTGACATACATGATGGAGGATGCACGAACCATCAGCATGTCCACACATTTGCTGTTTGGTGCCAAGAATATTGAGCGCATTGGCGATCACACTACCAATATTGCAGAAAACATTCATTATCTGGTGAAAGGTGGCACGATTGACGGGCCGCGCCCCAAGCAGGACAGCACATCTGTTACGCCTGTGAATGCCCCGAAACCCAAGAAATCCAAGTGAACTGAGGGGCCTGTTTAATGTCGGCAAACCTACTTATTGTTGAAGACGAAGCATCTTTGCAGGAATTGCTGGTCTACAATTTTGAGGCAGAAGGATATGCTGTTCGATCCATGGACGGCTCGGAAGATGTTGTCCGCGAAGTTTTGACAGACGTACCGGATCTGATCCTGCTGGACTGGATGCTCCCCAACCTGTCGGGGATAGAAATATGTCGCGCATTGCGTGCACGGCGTGAAACCCGCGATGTGCCGATCATCATGCTGACAGCTCGAGGCGAAGAGGCAGAACGCGTGCGCGGGCTGGCAACCGGAGCTGATGACTATGTCGTCAAACCGTTTTCGGTTCCGGAATTGCTGGCACGGGTAAAATCCCTGTTGCGTCGTGCGATACCTGAGTCTGTGGCGGATGAGTTGAAGGCAGGTGATATATCCCTCAACCGTCGTACACGGCGTGTACAGCGCTCGGGCCGTGATATCGACTTGTCCCCGACAGAATTCAGGTTGCTTGAATACATGATGCAGGCACCAGGTCGTGTATTCTCGCGTGCCCAGCTGCTGGACGCGGTATGGGGCAGGGATGTCTATGTGGATGAACGCACGGTAGACGTGCATGTGGGCCGCTTGCGCAAGACAATTAGCAGGGCGCGTGAGTCCAACCCGATCCGCACGGTGCGCGGCATGGGATATTCATTCAATGAACGTTTCGGCGCAGTCAACGCCTGAACTATAGATCCAGATCGCCAACAAAAAACCGGTCGGCTGATGCTGACCGGTTTAGATATGTCTGGAAGGCTGTAGCCTGAATTCAACCAGTGCGGCTGCGGCGTTCGCGGGCAGGTTGGTAGGCCATGGCAGCGTGTCCTGGACAATAAGGCGCGCCTTCCCTGGGCGGCTTGCCACAGAAGCAGAAGTCTTCGCTACCAGGGTCACCCAGAGGCCAGCGACATGTCTTGTCGGACAGCATCAAGATGGTGACGCGTTCTCCAACAGGAATATCGGCAATGTGGATGGGCACGGGCTCGATAATCGGGTCCGGCTTGTGAGAGGAAAGCGGCTTCAGCACATTGTTGCCGTCAATCCGGTGCGGCCCGCTGGCTGTGCCGGTTCTGCCGGGATGGCTTGGTTCTCGGGTTTTGCGTGTACGCGGTGTTGAGACGCGCGCGCGCGTCACACGGCCGGACAAGCCCATACGGTGGACTTTGCCGATGACAGCGTTTCTGGTAACCCCGCCGGCCAGTTTTCCTGCGATCTGACTGGCGCTGAGGCCTTCAGCCCACATCTTCTTCAGTAGCTCGACCCGTTCATCTGTCCAGGGAAGTTTCTGGGAGGGGTCGGCTGGTGTTTGCTCTTCGCTCACGCTTGAGAATCCTTCTTCATTCACCGGCCATCATTGGATCGGTGCGAAACGCATATGTACGGACTGAGACTGCTACATCTCGTAGCTAATTCGAGGTGACCCTACTAAATAGGCTGAATCCGGCGCAAGAGTCAGGGGGGATATTTTTGTGGTTTTCCCCAGTTACGCGCTGAAAACATGGTTAACAGTGAGTTAATCAACAGCTTTCGCCTACGTCGATGTGACGTTCTGACTCAGTTGGGCAAAATATGGCCTTTGGCGAAGGTAAAAACGCGCACAAAGCAAATTTAACACTCACATTGCCATGGACAGGAAAACGCAATATGATGTGACAATGTTCTGATTGCGCCGCCGCTCCACCGGTGGCGTTTTACTTTTGACGGTTAATTCAAGGCGTTACAGATATGACGACAGCAGTATTGCCGACCTATAACAGGGCTGCATTTGCCATCGAAAGCGGCAAAGGTGCATGGGTCAGAACTTCAGACGGTCGCGACTTGCTGGATTTTGGTGCAGGCATTGCCGTCAACTCCCTTGGCCATTGTCATCCGCACCTGGTGGAAACCATGAAGGCACAGGCAGACAGGCTGTGGCATACATCAAACCTGTATCGCATTCTCGATGGTGAGCGGCTGGCAGAACGCCTCGTTGCTGCGACTTTTGCCGACACGGTGTTCTTTACCAACTCAGGGGCCGAAGCGCTGGAGTGCTCTATCAAGATGGCGCGCAAGTTCCATGCAGCCTCAGGCCAGCCTGAAAAATACCGCCTGATTACGTTTGAAGGGGCTTTCCACGGGCGCACACTCGCCACGATTGCGGCAGGTGGTCAGCAAAAGTACATTGATGGCTTTGGCCCTGCAGTAGAGGGGTTCGATCAGGTTGCCTTTGGTGATCATGACGCCATCGAAAAGGCTATTGGCCCGGAAACGGCAGGCATCCTGATTGAGCCCGTGCAAGGTGAGGGCGGTATTCGTCCAGTGCCAATACAGTGTCTCAAGGGTTTGCGGGAACTGTGTGACAAGCATGGCATATTGCTGGTGTTTGACGAGGTGCAGTGCGGCATGGGCAGGACAGGCAAGCTGTTTGCATATGAGCACGCAGGCATGGCTCCAGACATCATGGCATCTGCCAAGGGTATCGGTGGCGGCTTCCCGCTGGGCGCGTGTCTGGCCACTGCAGACGCAGCAAAAGGCATGATCGCTGGTTCGCATGGATCAACCTATGGCGGCAATCCAATGGCCATGGCGATCGGCAATGCGGTGCTGGATGTCATTCTGGAAGAAGGCTTTCTTGATCAGGTCAACCAGACTTCCATCGTATTGCGGCAGAAACTGGCCGGCCTTGTCGATGAGTTTCCTGATGTTCTTGAAGGCATCCGCGGAAGTGGTCTCATGCTTGGTTTGAAATGCAAGGTTGCCAATACGGACGTTCAGGCAGCCTGCATAGAAAGCGACCTTCTGGTGATTGGTGCAGGAGACAATGTCGTCAGATTGTTGCCGCCGCTGAACATTACAGCAAGTGATGTGTCGCAAGCCCTGTCGCGTCTTGAAAAGGCGTGTCGACTGGTCCGCGCCAAAGCTGCAAGCCAGATATAATATCCAAATTTACCATCAGGGATCTGACACAACACATGTCCGATAAAGCAAAATCATTTCTTGATATCAGTGATTTAAGCTCCGCTGATCTGAATGCAATATTGTCGAGCGCACTGGCAGCCAAGCGCAATCGTGATGGCTTGCCAAAAGGTGCGATCGATGGTCAGCGCCCGCTTGAGGGGTACGTGCTGGCAATGATATTTGAAAAACCTTCAACGCGAACCCGCGTGTCGTTTGATATGGCAATTCGTCAATTGGGCGGTCAGTCGATTATCCTGTCATCGGCTGATCTGCAACTGGGTCGTGGCGAGACAATTGCAGATACCGCGCGGGTCCTGTCGCGCATGGTTGATGTCATCATGTTGCGCACATTCGGTGAGGAAAAGTTGCAAGAACTGGCCGCAGAAGCCACAGTGCCGGTCATCAACGGCCTGACGGACCAGTCGCACCCGTGCCAGATCATGGCTGATCTGCTGACGTTGCAGGAGCACAAGGGCACACTCAGCGGCAGGAAGGTTGCCTGGGTTGGAGATGGCAACAATGTGCTGACCTCATGGATCCATGCTGCCGGCAAGCTTGACTTTGAACTCTCCGTGGCGACGCCACCGGAATTGCGTCCGTCTGATGTAGCTCTCGCGTGGGCAAAAAACAATGGTGCCCGGATAACGCTGAGTACTGATCCCCATGAAGCGGTAAGTGGTGCTGATTGCGTGATGACAGACACATGGGTATCAATGAACGATGGTCCCGAAACTGACCGTCACAATCTGCTGGCGGCGTATCAGGTCAATGACAAGCTGATGGCGTCAGCCGGAAGCGAAGCCATATTCATGCATTGCCTGCCTGCCCACAGGGGAGAAGAGGTAACCGCGTCGATTATTGACGGACCGCGTTCGGTTGTTTTTGACGAGGCAGAAAATCGGCTGCACGCGCAAAAGGCAATTTTGCGCTGGTGCCTGGGTAAACT
>JBAUGO010000579.1:0-2894 GCA_049679775.1 Anderseniella sp. | reverse complement strand
CTATACGCTCAGCCTCGATACGCCTGAGAAAATGGCTGCAGCCGCAGCAAAAGCCAGCACCCGCCCCTTGCTCAAGATCAAGCTTGGTGGCGAGGGTGATGACGAACGCCTGCGCGCCATTCGTGCTGCTGCGCCCAAAACGCGCCTCATCATTGATGCCAACGAAGGCTGGAAACCGGCCGAGCTGGATAATCGTCTGGCAGTGTGCGCTGAAACCGGCGTTGAACTGGTCGAACAACCCTTACCTGCCGGAAATGATGAAGCACTGACCGGCCTTGGCAAAACCGATGTGCTGATTTGTGCTGATGAAAGCGCTCACGGCAAGGAAGACCTGCACAAATTGCAAGGCAAGTATACCGCCATAAATATCAAACTCGACAAGACAGGTGGACTGACTGAAGCACTGGCACTTGCGAATGCGGCTCGCGAGCAAGGTTTCGAGATCATGATTGGCTGTATGCTGGCAACATCCCTGGCCATGGCACCTGGCCATATCGTGGCGCAGATGGCGCGTGTGGTTGATCTTGATGGCCCACTCCTATTGGCGAGGGATCGTGATCCGGGCATCAGGTTTGACGGCTCGTTGATGTATCCACCACCACCTGGCTTATGGGGTTAGACGTCGCAACAGCAGTGACAGCACAAATGCTGCAAGGCATAGTCCAGCCATGAACAAGTATGCAATTGAGGCCATGCCAGCATAAGCCCACCCCGCCAATGCAATTGCCAAAGTCATGATAATACCTCCGGAAATGGCGCCAAACAGCCCTTGAGCAGTACCTGCATAGTCAGAAGCCACAAAGCGCCTGATATAATAGATCGTGCCCAGATGCGTCATGCCATAGCTGGCGGCATGAAGGACCTGCAAGGCCACAATCGCCGCCAAAGGTGGATCAAACGCCATTACTCCCCACCTTATGATCCCGAACCCTGCACCCCCCATCAGCAACAAAACAGGGCCAAACCGGGCAATAGAGCCTTTCGCATAGAGGAACAAAATGATCTCCGAGACGACGCCTATGGACCATAATGTTCCTATTGTTATCCCGGAATATCCCAGATTTTCCCAATGTAACGAGCCAAAGCCATAATAGACGGCATGACTTGCCTGGGTCAGTCCTGCGACCATGATCAGCAAACCGAATCCACTCGTCAGCAATACCTTGCGGGCAGACGAAAGCGTCAAGGGACTGGAGACCGCACCAGCCTCCTTCGCAGCTCCAAGTCGAGGCAAGGCAAACCCGCTGAGCGCCAACAGTACGTGCACCCCAACCAGCACCCAACCAAGATGGACAGCCTCCATGAAGCCGAGCATTGCCCCAGCACCCAGTGACCCGATGATGAAAGTCACCGAACCAGCGATACGCACATGTCCATATTCATAATGGCCGTGCTCGGCCTGCTCAACGGCCACCGCATCCAGCATGGGCACCACAGGCCCCCAACAGGTTGCCGACAGCACGATCAAGGTGGTGATTGCCAATACGCTGCTGGAGAGAACAGCCAGCACCATGAACACACAGGCAAGACATGTCAGCACAAGGATGAACCGCCGCCGCGCGCGATATTTGTCTGCCAGGTAACTTACCACCGGCATGAACGTCACGCGAACAATCGACTGGGACGCAAGCGCTATCGCAATATCGGAAACGGAGAACCCTTTGGCACTCAACCACACAGGCAAGAATGGCAACAGAACACCCACCATCAACAATAGCGCGCCGTACACCGCTCCTGTCCTGATCGCCAGTACATTCATCTTGTTCGTCCAATTTCAGCTAATTTGCACTAACGCAAACGGATGGAAAGGTTTCAGTAACCAAACTCGTTAATATTGAACAGGTGAAGTTTGTAACAGCGTACATGACTTGGGGCTTGGGGCGATATGTCTGGCAGTAGAGAACTTGAGGCGAGCAACGGCCTTAACTACGAAGAAATTGAAGAAGCGGTTATGGAAACCACGCGTGGGCGCTGGTTCCTGACAGAATTTGCCCGTCGCAACAAGTCGGCTGATACAACCATTCTCCTCAATGCAATACGCCGCCTGGAAGACCAGATGCTGGCAATGCCTGCCACTTCCTCAATGTCCAACGATGCCGCACGCGCCTTTCAGGAAGCTGAAATGGAAATGCAGCGCCTGAGCGGTCCGAAGCAGATTTCATCACAGGACCTGCTCAACACACCAGATAATGAAGCAAATGCCCGCGTGCTGGCAGCGCGCCTTTCAGACATAACCCGAAATCTGCGGACAGCTCTTGGTCAACCACCGGAAATACTTGCAACCGTTATCGCACCGGAGCTGAAAAAACTCGACGCTTGCGTCACACATCAAAGCGGGTTGGCGGACAAGCTGTCCCGCACCGCCGAAATGGTTCGCCGCTTGCGCAACTCGCAATCAATTGCAACAGATGCACTTGAAGAAGCGGATACCAAGCCCCTTATTGCTGCTGAAACAGCGCCTGACACCAAGCCGCAATTGACATCACGAATTGTGATCAACAAGTCCGTACCGGAATTTGTTTCTTCGGATGATGATATCTTTGCCGATGATAAAAACCCTGCCACACAGGCAGAAGTACAGTCCGGGCAAGTCAAGGAAACAGACCCAACACAAGAAACATCAGCGCCACCCGCGCCCTTGATTGATCTGACCAAACTGCCCGAAATTGGCAATGACACACTGAATTTCTCCAATATCGAAGTTCCGCCCATACCCCTCACCGTGAGCGACGAGGAGGAGAGCACGGCAGCAGAAGCGCCGGATCAAGAGCCTGAGGCTGAGCCAGCAATAGAGGTCGCTGATCATCAGACTTCAAGGTTGGAACAGACACCAGACGCACCTGAGCAACCAACCGAACGCACGTTTTCTGTGGTGCGCAAGCCCAACCCCCAGG
>JBAUGO010000578.1:0-1768 GCA_049679775.1 Anderseniella sp. | reverse complement strand
ATTTTCAACATGGGCGGTGCTGCCGTAGCCAACTACGTCTCAATTCTGGAGCGTTTGCGCTAACCGACGCTTCGTCACCTTATATAAACCTTGTTGGTCACATTTTCCGCAATCATCGACACCATCTCGAACATGATGGCGGCGGCTGTAAGCGCGGTAATCTGGTTGGGGTTGTCCTTGGTGGGCATCATGCAGACAACATCTCCCCCAATAATGTTCAAGCCACGTACTGACCGTAGCAGTCCGACCGCTTCATCAATGTCAAAACCCCTTTCGCCGGGTTCAAGGTTTGAGACGCCCGGTGCTATTGTTGGGTCAAGACAATCCAGATCAAACGTGATGTAGACCGGTTTACCGTCAAGCACCTGACGGGTCTGGGTTGCCACATCCTCAAGACCGCGTTTGCGAAATTCTTTCATGGTCACAACATTGTAGCCATAATCATAGGATGGTTGCAGCCAGTCCAGAGTGCGTGGGTGGCCACGAAGCCCAATCTGCATGGAGTTACCAGGATCTACCTGACCCTGGTCAGCTAGATAGGCACCCCAGTGGGCTGCCGACTTTTTTGCACCAAGAAAGTGGTCAACCTTGGTGAACACATCTGTATGGGCATCAAGGTGCAGAAGGCACACAGGTTCACCGCCTGACAACTTACCGCCACCCAGCGCCTGCACGATGCCTCCGGTGATGGAATGATCGCCACCAATCGAAATGGGCCTCGCCCCCGCCTCGTCAATTTTGCGATAGAATCTGGTGATTTGATCAATGCAGTCTTCATTGTCGTTGGCACGTGGAAAAGGTACGTCACCAACATCTGCTATACGGGCCGAAGTCCACGGGTCGATGCGAAATTCATTATGGATGCGCCGCTGCACGCACGAAACATTGCGTAATGCACGCGGTCCCAGATGTTGGTCACGTTCTGTGGTCCCATTGCCGGTTGAATGCGGTACGCCGACAAGGGCGATATCCTGGCCTTCCGGTCCATTATTGGGGCAGCGAAACATTGTTGGTATGCCCCACCAGTAGAGATTACTCATCATGGAGTCGAGATGTTCATCTGCCATGGTTATTGCTGGACCTCCTGCGCTATCCACGTGTATCGACCGGGTGAAGCTTGCCAGCTTGAGCTGCGGTTTGCATCTGTTTTTCTCTCTTAGCGCACCCTGGCTTCGCACGGGAAAGAACCGATACGCAGGGTTTGTTGGTCAATTTTTGACCAGACAACCAGGGCAATTGCACAATTTCCAGGCAACATATTGTTAATTGCTCCTTTTGCTGACTTTTGCGCTTAAATTATGCAGATTCCAATTGCACCTGCTGATTGTCTCATTAAACCATTTTGGCATTCACTTATCTGCTGAGGGGCTAATTTGATGATCAACGGTGCTGACACAGCCTGGATTTTAACTTCCACTGCACTTGTCCTGTTCATGACACTGCCGGGGCTTGCCCTGTTCTACGCTGGACTTGTTCGCGCCAGAAATATTCTTTCGGTGTTGATGCAATGCGTAGCCATTGCTGCCCTGATGTCGGTCCTTTGGCTGGTTGTGGGATATTCGCTGGCATTTGCTGAAGGCACTCCCTTGATCGGCGGTCTCAGCAAGATGATGTTGCTGGGCGTTGCACGCGATCAGGTATTTGACGGAACGGGTCTGCCTGAGACGTTATTTTTCATGTTTCAGATGACCTTTGCCATTATCACGCCCGCACTGATCGTTGGGGCCTTTGTCGAGCGCATCAGATTTTCTGCTGTGTTGCTGTTCTC
>JBAUGO010000577.1:0-1800 GCA_049679775.1 Anderseniella sp. | reverse complement strand
CTTCTCGCAGTCATTTCCCGCCCCAATGCTCGTGCTATAATCCTGCTTGTCGCGCCTTTGATCACATTATGGGCGATCTGGTCCTTGCCGGATGGTGTGTTACTGACAACGCGTTTCCTTGGCTATCCTATTGAGCCGCTGGAAGTAACGCCAGTAAGGCGCATGTTTGCCACTGTCTTTACGATCATGGCATTCGCGGGCGTGTTGTTTTCGTTCCGAACCGCAAAGACTGCCGAACTGGGAGCAGCGGTTGCCTATGCTTCGGGTGCAGTAGGTGTATCGTTTGCCGGTGATCTGATCACGCTGTTCATATGGTGGGAAATCATGGCAATTTTCTCGACCATCGTGGTCTGGTGCGGTGGAACGGAGCGCTCACGCAGGGCTGGTATCCGCTATGCCATGATGCACATTCTGTCAGGCATTTTGTTGAAAATCGGCATTGAAGGCGTTTATGTTCATACCGGTTCGCTGGACATTCAGGCCATGCTGGCAACCGACCTCGATCGCTGGTTGATCCTGGCTGGTATCCTGATCAATGCTGCTGCTCCACCGTTTTCATCATGGTTGCCGGATGCCTATCCTGAATCCAGCCCAACAGGTGCTGTGTTCCTGTCAGCCTTCACGACCAAGACATCGGTTCTGGCACTGATCCTGCTTTTTCCAGGCGAGAAGGTCTTAATATGGTTCGGTCTCTATATGGTGTTCTACGGCATCATCATGGCACTGCTGGAAAACGATGCCCGCCGCATTCTGGCTTATTCCATTATCAACCAGGTTGGGTTCATGGTGACTGCTGTTGGCATAGGCACCGAACTGGCGCTTAATGGCGCAGCGCTTCATGCCTTTGCCCACATCATTTACAAGGCGCTGTTGCTGATGAGCGCTGGTGTTGTGTTGTACCGGACGGGTATTTCAAAGTGCACGGACCTGGGCGGACTGTTTCGCACCATGCCGATCACCTGCATTTGCGGGATAATCGGCGCACTTGCGATCTCGTCATTTCCGCTGACATCGGGCTACACCACCAAGACAATGATCTCCATCGCCGCAGAGCAGGAGCATCTGGTGTTTGTCTGGTATATGCTGGCCGCAGCATCGGCAGGCGTGTTCCTGCATGCGGGGATCAAATTCCCGTGGTTTGTGTTCTTCCAGAAGGATTCAGGTTTGCGTCCGGCCGATGCGCCATGGAACATGGCTGCCGCGATGATTTTCTTCGCGTTCCTGTGCGTGGCGCTGGGGGTCTATCCTGAGCCGCTATATGCCATGCTGCCAAATGACACGATTGTGCCTGTCTACAAACCTGAGAAGCTGGTGTTTTATTTGCAGCTCTTGCTGTTTTCCGGTTTGGCATTTTTCCTGCTGCTGGATTTCATGAAGCGCACCAACACCATAACGCTGGATCTGGACTGGTTATGGCGCGTGGCGATTTTCAACGTTGGCAACCTGGTTTATGACCTGTGTTCTGAAATGCGCGAGTCAGCCGAAAAGATTGTGTTGCGACTGCTCAAAAAGGGTCAAGACGGGTTGGACGATCTGTCGGATCGCGAAGGACTGATCTTGCGTACAACGTCCGCAACCGGCCTTGGTGCGCTCTATATAATGGTGCTGCTGACGCTCTATATCTTTGTCTACTACCTGGATTGAGACGGGTGCTTCAGCCGGCAACCAATTGCTCATAGGTCTCGGTATCCTTTAACCAGTCGAGTTCGGTTGTCTCCAGATCATCCGCCAACTTGGCCCGCAGCCTGGCAAAATCAGCAGCTTTTTTTGGTTGTGCCGCATACATTTGCGGGTCTTGCA
>JBAUGO010000576.1:0-7612 GCA_049679775.1 Anderseniella sp. | reverse complement strand
TGTCCTTGATACTATCTGGTCCAGAACCGCGTCGGCAGCTGCTTGCGTGCCGCTGGTTCCACCAAGATCACGCGTTAGAGCTTTCCCCTCAGCGACAACCGAATATACGGCATCACGCAATACTACCCCGTCGGATACCATTTTTTCGATGTTGTGTTTTGTGCCGAGCCAATCAAGCATCATTGCAGCAGACAGGATCATTGCGAATGGATTGGCCACGCCCTTTCCAGCAATGTCAGGGGCCGAGCCGTGGCAAGGTTGAAAAACTGCGTGTCCATGGCCAATATCAGCCGAAGGCGCCAGCCCAAGTCCGCCCATGATGCCAGCGCCAAGATCGGAGAGAATGTCGCCGAACATGTTCTCTGTAACCAGTACATCAAACAACCATGGTTTTTCGACCATCCAGAGCGCGGTGGCGTCAACATAGGCATGATCTGCGGACATATCGGGGTATTCCCTGGCTACGCCGTCGAATATCTCGCGGAAAAAGGCGAATGCGCGAAATACGTTCGCTTTGTCGACGCAAGTCACCCGGCCTTTGCCAGTGCCGAGCGCCTTGCGCTGCTCGGCATAGTCGAAAGCAAAGCGGAACAATTTCTCGCTGGTCTTGCGAGTGATCAGAAGTGTCTCACGGGCTTCGTCCTTTGTGACTTCCCCTTTACCCTTTGAATGAAACAGGCCTTCAGTGCTTTCACGGATCAATACGAAATCGATGGCCTGGCCGCCTGACAACTTAAGTGGCGTTGGCTGACCAGGTACGACTCTCACCGGGCGCACACCGGCAAACAGGTCCAGCTCGATTCGCAGATCCAACTGCGGGGAGATCTCGGTTCCATCCTTGTAACGCACCGATGGAAGGCCCATGGCTGAGAGCAGAATTGCATCAGCGCGACGCGCGGTTTCCATCGAAGATGATGGCAAGGATTCTCCAGTCTCGGCATAAAGTGCGGCACCTGCCGGTGCCATTGTGAAGTCCAGCTTGTAGTCCTGCTGCTCCTTGGCCATCGCTTCGAGAATGCGCACAGTCGGTGCAGTGATCTCTGGTCCGATCCCGTCGCCCTCAAACACTGCGATTTCGAATGAATGGACCATGAATTTCCCCTGAATATTGAATCAGCATTGATAGAACTGATTCAACTTGTAAAACAAATTTGACAATGAATTTATTAATGTATACGTTAATCAATTGCAATACTGAATTTCCTGGGAGGATAACATGAAAACACTAATCAAGACGCTTGCCGTCACAACCGCGCTGATGGGTGTGCTTGCAACATCAGCATTCGCTCAAACGATTTTGAAGTTTAGCCACACTGACAACCCGGGTGGCTCACGACAGGCTGCGGCCGAGGTTTTTGCTGCCAAGGTGAAGGAATACACGCAAGATCGGTACGAAGTCCGAATCTTTCCGGCTGGCCAGCTAGCAAACGACCCAAAGGCAATTGAGCAATTACAACTCGGTGGCGTGGATTTCACCGTTTCGGCGACGGGGTCCTATGCGACGCACCTGACGACGCTGAACCTGACAGCGATGCCATTCCTGGTGGATACGTATGAGCAGGGCTGGGAATTCTACGACAATTCCGAGTGGCTCAAGGGCGAATTCGCCAAGTTGCCTGAGGTCGGTTTCCGGGTACTCTCCACATGGGAAGCCGGTTTCCGCAGTTACACCACAAAAGACCCGTTGACATCTCCTGCTGATGCAGTTGGCAAGAAGATGCGTGTGTTTCCCAACGACATGATCCGCTGGACCATGGAAGCTGTCGGCTTCCAGACCGTAGTGATGCCAATCACCGATGTTTATCTTGCCATCCAGCAGGGCACTGTTGACGGCCAGGAAAACCCGGTGGATACGATCAAGTCACTCCGATTTTATGAAGTGGCACCGAATATCACCCTGACGCGCCATGTCTACAGCCCGTTGCCTTTGACTGTTTCTGAAAAGACCTGGCAAACATTCTCGGATGCCGACAAGGAGGCCTTCATGAAGGCTGCTGCCGAATCTTCCGCGTTCAGTCGTGATCTGGTCAAGAACTCGGTCAATAAACAGCTTGAAGAGATGACTGCGGCCGGCGCCAAGGTGTCTACGCCAGTGATCGGTCCCTTCCGCGATGCGGTTGCATCAGTCTATGACAAAGCCCGTGGTGTTTATGGCGCAGAGGCCGTTGACAAAGTGCTGGCTGATGCAGCCAAGATTCGTGAAATGATGCCAGCGCAATAGGTTTCGCTCTGTTTGTAAACCAGGCTCAGGACCCCTCGGTCCTGAGCCCATTTTCGGGGTTTGGCATGGACTACAGGGAAATCTATCCGCTTCCGTTGCGTCTGTTAAGCCGTTTGATCGATCTGCTCCTCGTGCTTGGCGGACTTTCGATCGTTACGCTTGTTTTCGTCAATGCGACGCTCAGGGGCGCTGCGGGATTTGATCTTGCCTGGTCGCTGGAAGTGACCGCCTTTCTTCTTCTTTGGACGACATTTCTTGGGTGTGCTGCAGCAATAGCGCGAGGCTCACACATGCGTGTCACCGAGATTGTCGAGATGCTCATACCAAAAGGCAGCCAGCGTATACTTACTGTCGCGATCAATATTGTGGTGTTGATGGTGATGGTCAGTCTGATTATCGAGGGTTATTCCATATCAAGCCATACATGGGCGCAAAAGACGACAGTTCTCTACTGGCCGGTCGGCTTTCTGTACGCCTCGATGCCGGTGGGTATTGCGCTCTCGCTGGCGTTCCATCTGTTCAATATGCAGCACGATTGGCGCTTCCCGCCTGACCAAGATAACGCTGATTTAACTCACCATGCCGATGGTACCGAAACGGGAGCCATAATGTGATCCTGTTATTTGTCATCGCGGTCTTTCTTGTCACTGTATTTCTTGGTGTGCCGCTGGTCTGGGCAATATTGCTCACTGCCGTTTTGCCAATCATCGTCTTCGATCTTGGCTATCCATTGCAGGCGCTTTACCTCAATTTGATAGGCGGGGTAGAACCCAATCATTTTCGAGCCAGACCGCTGTTCATCGTGGCTGGAGAGTTGATGAGGCGAGGCGGTGTTGGTGTGCGCATCATCGGATTTGCCCGTGCTGCGTTCGGTTTCATGCCTGGCGGACTGGGAATGGTTGTTGTCGGCGCCTCGATGATTTTTGGGGGCATTTCCGGCTCAGCCATCGCCGACAGCGCGGCAATAGGCTCAGTGATGATCAAGAACATGGCCAAGGAAGGCTACGACAAGGCTTTCGCGGCTGGCCTGGTGGCCGCCGCCGGTACGATCGGCATCATCATTCCGCCTTCGATTCCAATGCTGATCTACGGATTTGTTGGCAACGTTTCGGTGGCTGATCTGTTTCTAGCCGGCATGGTACCGGGGATCATTTTCGGCCTGGCTTTCATGGCGGTTTGTTATTACGTCGGCAAATCCACAGGCTGTGATCCCGGCGGACGAACCACCACCCGTGGTGAACTGTGGAGTTCCTTCGTCGGAACCGCCCCCGCCCTTTTCATGCCAATCCTCATTCTCGGCGGTATCTTCAGCGGCTGGGTGACGCCCACCGAGGCGGCTGCCTTGGCAGTTGTCTACGGGCTGGTGGTGACGATCTTCATCTACCGCGATTTCAGCATCAAGGACCTGCCGCAACTGATGATCGATGCGTTCGTCACCAGCGCCACAGTGATGGTCGTGATTGGCGCAACGACGGTCTTGGGGTGGCTGATCACGCTGGAACAGATGCCGCAGATTCTGGTCGGGTTTGTTCAGGATCTGTCCTCAAGTCCATGGGTCTTTCTCATACTGGTCAATCTGGTTTTACTTGTGCTTGGCCTGGTTCTCGATCCTGTACCTGCAATCCTGTTGACGGCCCCGTTGTTCCTGCCGACGGCACAGGCGTTTGGAATTGATCCGGTGCATTTGGGCGTCATCATGACATGCAATGTCGCGGTCGGTCTTTTCACGCCTCCGGTGGGGGCAACACTTTATGTTGCCTCTCGAATATCAGGTGTCGGGGTGCTTTCAATAGCTCGCAGAATGGGTATGCTGTATTTTGCCGCAATCTGTGCACTGCTGCTGGTCACCTATGTTCCTGCGGTCTCCATGACGATGGTCCATTTTTTCCGTTAAACGAGGTAGGCATGTTTGCTGTTGTTGTAACATTCGAAATCAGGACCGGCATGATCAACGAGTTCATGCCAGTGATGCTCGAAAATGCGCGCGCCTCTTTGAGAGACGAGCCCGATTGCCATCAGTTCGATGTCTGCACTGACGAAAAACAGCCTGACAGCGTATTTCTCTACGAGCTCTACTCGGATCTCGCAGCGTTTGAAGCACACCAGCTGACCCCACATTTTCATCAATTCAACAAGGCTGGCGGTCCCATGATCGAGGCTAAGGAGGTGCGTACTTTCGCGCAGGTCCACCAATGATCTGGGAAGTCTATGCACTCAAATACGCCGACCGAAACAGCCGTACGCGTAAGGACAGCTTCATCTTCGATGACAATCATGATGCACCCCATGCAATGGATTATTTCATTTGGGTGTTGAAGTCAGGCAAAGAGGTCATTCTGGTCGATGCCGGCTATGATCAAGCGGAAGCACTCCGCCGGGACCGGCCGATCATTCGTGAACCGGCGGCCGCCCTTCAGGGGATTGGCCTCAAGCCGGAAGACATTACCACCCTTATCGTCACCCATTTGCACTATGATCATGCTGGTGGCCTCAGCCAGTTTCCCAATGCCACAATTCATATGCAGTCGGCTGAGATGGCCTATGCCACAGGGCCCTGCATGTGCCACGATACGTTGCGGATGCCGTTTTCTGCCGATCACGTCTGCGAGGCGGTCAAGCGGGTCTATTCGGGCCGGGTGGTTTTCCATGATGGAGATGGTGAAGTTGCCGACGGCGTAACCGTTCATTGTATTGGCGGCCATTCGCGTGGGCTTCAGGCAGTGCGGGTGCAAACCGTGTCCGGTTGGCTCTGCCTGGCTTCGGATGCCGCGCATTATTACGAGAATGTTTTTTCCCGCAAACCGTTTCCCATCGTAGTCGACATGCAGAACATGCTCGATGGATTTAACCGGATACAGGCGTTGGCCAGCCATCGCAGCCTTCTTATACCAGGTCATGATCCGCTAGTGATGAGCCTTTTCGAGCGGGCAGGACCGGACTACGCCGTCAGGCTTGACCGCGGTCCGGAGGGGGAGTTCACGCTGTGAAGATCGGTGTTGTCGCCGACGATTTTACCGGAGCGTCCGACATTGCCCTTACGCTTGCTGAAGCCGGCATGAAAACACTTCTGCTTGCCGGGATTCCGCAAGAAGCGTCACCTGCCTGCGACGCGGCTGTTATCTCGCTGAAATCACGGACGGCACCGCTGGCGGATGCCTTGCAACAATCGGTGCAGGCTTGCGACTGGCTGACTGGGCAGGGGGCCGAGCAGATCATCTTCAAGGTCTGTTCAACCTTCGACTCGACCGATAAAGGCAATATCGGGCAGGTACTTGAAGTACTCGCCGAGCGCCGGGGCGAGGAGACAGTCATCGTATGTCCGGCATTCCCCGAGAACGGGCGCAGCGTCTATCAGGGGCACCTCTTCGTTGAAGATAGGCTGCTTAGCGAGAGTGGCATGCAAAATCACCCTCTGACACCGATGACCGATCCTGACCTGCGGCGTGTGCTTCAGCGCCAGACCATCTGGCCGGTGGTTCATATACCATACCGAACCGTCTCCAAAGGAGCCGCGGCGGTGGCTGCCACCCTTCGGGAGTTTTCGGCAATGGTCATTGTTGACGCTATCGGGGACGATGATCTCCATACCATTGGTTTGGCCGCTAAAGGCCGCAAGCTATTGTGTGGTGGTTCTGGTATCGCTCTTGGCCTGCCGCGCAATTTCGGCTTCGAGCCCAGCCCTCCGTCCTGGAGAGGGGTTCGGGGCAAGGGCGCTGTACTTTCAGGCTCCTGCTCGCGCGCAACACGGGCGCAAATCGCAAAATACAGACAATCTGTACCGTCACTGGAACTAACTGCTGATGCGATCATGAATGGCACTCACACCGCAGAAAGTGTTGCCAAATGGATTATGGACCAAGCGCACGATGCTCCATTGGTCTATTCCTCGGCAGAGCCGGAAACTGTCAGGGCCGCACAGCAGCAGTATGGCCAAACAGTTGTCGCCGAGCGGATCGAAAGCCTGTTTCAGGACCTTGCAGCTAATCTGGCAGGCCGGGGTATTGCACGGATTGTCTCGGCCGGCGGCGAAACTTCCGGCGCCGTCGTCAATGGCCTTGCTGCAAGAACACTGAGGGTGGGTGTTAGGCTCGCCCCTGGCGTTCCGGCCCTCCTGGTTGATGATCGGTCACTTACCATCGCGCTCAAATCTGGCAATTTCGGCGACGAGGATTTTTTTGCATCGGCAATGGCGAGGCTTGCGGGGGATCAATGAGCGAGGAAACCACAGCACGGGACGGGATCGCCCGCTGGGCCAAGTCGATCTTCAATCGCGGTCTGACAAACGGTTCGTCCGGCAATATATCAGCTCGATTGTCGGATGGCAGACTGCTGGTGACGCCGACCGGATCCAGCATGGGCTTCATCGATCCAGTACGGATCAGCCTGCTCGATCCATCAGGTCATCTGCTCAGCGGTGACCCGCCGACCAAGGAAATGCCTTTGCACAGTGCCTTTTACGAGACACGGCACGGCGCGGGCGCAGTGGTGCATCTGCATTCGTGCCATTCGGTGGTATTATCGATATTGCCGGAGACCGATCCGGACAATGCTGTTCCGCCGATCACTGCCTATAGCGTCATGAAGCTTGGCCGCGTCAAGCTACTGCCCTATTTCATGCCCGGCGATCCAGCCATGGGAGAAGCCGTGCGAGGACTTCTTGGCAAGTGCGCCGCCGTGCTTCTCGCCAATCACGGACCAGTGGTCTGTGGCAAGGATCTCGATGCGGCGGTTTATGCGATGGAAGAGTTGGAAGAAGCGGCAAAACTGACCCTTTTGTGCCGAGGGCTTTCACCGAAGCTTTTGTCGCCTGCCGAGGTATCGGATCTCGCCGCAAGGTTTGACGTCAGCTGGTAGGTTTTCTGACGAAGGTCCGGCCCAGATACCGCAGGCACTTAAATTCTTGAAATTCGCCTTTCAGGCAGCCATCTGCAGTGTCTGCTTTCAGAGAAATATACCGTCCTACTCAATGACCAGTTTGGGGAAGCGAAGCGGTCGTCCAGAAGGGGACTGCTCACTGGCAGCAAAGGGCCGTGAACGCCACAGGACCGCAAAATCCGAATTGGTAATTTGGGCTCACTGCAGACCTTTGATGTTAAACCCATCAAGGGCAACAATGCGGACAAAGTTGCCGTTCGCTGCACTTGCCCCAATGACTGCTCTGCGTTGGGAGTATTCGCTAGATCGTCAAGCCAGCTTATAAAGGATCGGAATGGCTGCTGTGTTGTTCTGCTCGAAATTATCCAGAACGAATGGTTTGAACGACCTGTTGAAAAGCAACGATGGTAAGATGTCGCGCAGCCTGTCCCAACGACAGTGATTGATAATTGTATAGGGTACTTGGGTCGCGTCATCGGGCAATAGAACGGTGGAATTGTCGAGGCCGGTCTGATC
>JBAUGO010000575.1:0-8356 GCA_049679775.1 Anderseniella sp. | reverse complement strand
GGCAAGATTGTTGTCGATGGCATCGAGTTGACCGATGACCTGAAAAAGATCGACGAGATCCGTCGTGAAGTTGGAATGGTGTTCCAGCATTTCAATCTGTTTCCGCATCTGACCATTCTGGAAAATTGCACGCTTGCACCAATTTGGGTCCGTAAGATGCCGAAGAAGGAAGCCGAGGAAATTGCAATGGGCTTCCTCAAGAAAGTAAAGATCCCGGAGCAGGCCAACAAGTATCCAGGTCAGCTTTCAGGTGGCCAGCAACAGCGCGTGGCGATCGCGCGCTCACTGTGCATGAACCCGCGCATCATGTTGTTCGATGAGCCTACATCAGCGCTTGATCCTGAAATGATCAAGGAAGTGCTGGAAGTTATGGTCGACCTTGCTGAAAGCGGCATGACCATGCTCTGCGTGACCCACGAAATGGGCTTTGCACGGCAAGTGGCAGATCGCGTCATCTTCATGGACGAAGGCCAGATCATCGAGCAGAACGAGCCGGAAGCTTTCTTCACCAATCCGAAGTCAGAGCGCACCAAGCTGTTCCTCAGCCAGATCCTGCACTAGCCCTTACTTTGCAGCGCGCGCCAGCCGCCCGATGACATTGGCGACAATTCGCGCCGCTGTGAACGTCGCTGTGCCGTTTATATCTCGCTGCGGAACGAATTCGATCATGTCGAAGCCCACCAGCCGGGATTTTGTCGTTATGGCCTCTACAAGATCAATGACGTGGGAATAGGTCAGCCCGCCCGGGCTCGGGGCCATGACCGCGGGCATTATGCTTGAATCCAGCCCGTCGCAATCCAGTGTGATGACGCAATTGGCACCAACGGAAATGTGCTCCATGGCAGCCTCAATTCCCTGGTTGAGCACATCCCGGGCAGGGACGATTTTTGCTCCCCACTTTTTTGCAAGCTCAACTTCTTCGCGTCGTGCTGAACCCACACCTCGCATGCCCACCTGTACGATATTCGTGACATGGGCCATTTCGGATGCTCGTCTCATGGTGCTGGAAAACCCCAAAGGTTCGCCATAGCGCTCATCACGCCAGTCAATATGGGCGTCAATTTGCACCACGGTTATGGGGCCAATCGGTGCAAGTGCTTCCAGAAACGGAATGGGTGTGGAATCGTCGCCACCCAACATGATGGGGATTGATCCGGTCTTGATAATTTCACTGGTTGCTTGCCTGATAAGGTGTCTATTGCCTTGCCCGTCATGTGAACTGGTCAAAAGGTTTCCTGCATCAAGCACATTGAACTCTTTATCGTCCAGCAGCGGCCCATCAAGATCAAAGTCCCAATGGTCGAGCCAGCTTCTGTCTTCTTGTATCGCCTTTCGCAGTGCATCCGGCGCACTTGCGTAAGGTTCATTGTCAATGTTTTCGTATGGTGTGCCGTGAGGTGCACCAAAAATAACGGCATCTGCGGCAGCAATATCAATATCACTCACAGCGCCCATGAAGGCGATTGAGGGCTCGCGGAATAGTTCTGATAAAGTCATGCGATCTTCTGGTTATACTCACCGACCTCTTTGTAATCGGACAGGTGCATGTCGATGGCCTTGAACATTGCCTTCATCATGTCTTCCGATGTCGGACTTTCGCAAACTACAACAAGTTCAGGCTTGTTGGAAGACGCGCGAACGAGACCCCATGTGCCATCTGCAAGGACGATGCGAATGCCATTTACTGTCACCAGTTCGCGAATATTTTGCCCTGCCAGCTTTTCACCCTTGGCGGCAATTTGCTGAAAGTATTTTACGGCCTTGTCCACAATGCCATACTTGACCTCATCAGGGCAGTGCGGACTCATGGTTGGCGAGCCCCAGGTTTTCGGAAGATCACGGTAAAGGTCAGCCATGGATTTGTCTGGCTGACGGTCCAGCATTCTCAGTACAGCGATCGCTGAGGCCAGTCCGCAATCATACCCCCAACCATATGGTTCACGTAGAAAATAATGACCGGACTTCTCAAAACCAGCAATGGCACCAAGCTCGTTTGTACGCCGCTTCATATAGGAGTGCCCGGTCTTCCAGTAGTCCGTGCGTGCGCCTTGCGCCTTTAGAACCGGATCGGTCATGTAAAGTCCTGTTGATTTTACATCGACTACAAACTGGGCACCTGGATGCTCGCTCGACATGAATCGTGCCAGCATGACGCCAACCTTGTCGGCAAAAATCTCATTGCCCTCATTATCCACCACGCCACAACGATCGCCATCACCGTCAAAGCCCAGCGCCACATCAGCGCCTGACTTGAGCACTGCATCGCGCATGGCGTGCAGCATCTCCATGTCTTCGGGGTTTGGGTTGTAGTTTGGAAATGAATGATCCAGTTCGCAATCCAGGGGTATCACCTCGCAACCCATGGCTTCCAGTATCTGTGGTGCAAAAGCACCTGCCGTGCCATTGCCGCATGCACAAACCACTTTCAGCTTGCGTTTGATGGGGCCAGCCTTGATCAGGTCATTTGTGAATTTCTGCTCGATGTCAGACACATGTACCAGCCCACCGCCAGATCGCATTTGCCATTTGCCTTCAAGCACAATCTCCTTGAGAGCTGTCATTTCATCCGGACCAAAGGTGAGCGGGCGGTCACACCCCATTTTCACACCTGTCCACCCGTTGTCATTATGGCTGGCTGTAACCATGGCTACCGCGGGTACATCAAGGGCAAATTGCGCAAAATACGCCATTGGTGACATGGCAAGCCCAATGTCATAAACCGTGCAGCCGGATGCCATAAGACCGGTGGTCAGTGCCTGCTTTATGGAGTTGGAGTAGGAGCGAAAATCATGGCCCACAACGATATGCGGTTTTACGCCACGCGCATGCAGATAAGTGCCAAGGCCCAGTCCCAGAGCTTGAATACCATAAAGGTTGATTTCTTTTTCGAATAACCAGCGTGCGTCATACTCGCGAAAACCGGTGGGTTTGACCAATGGCATCCTTTCAAAATCAGGCGTGTTGGGAAGCAGGTCGGTACGCGGTTTTGCGAGCATTGATACTTATCCCTTGTTGGCTAGGCGACTGCTGCGGCCACCCTTGCGACGTTTGTTGAGAGTGAGGTTTGCAAGCCTGGGCGCAAGCTCATTCATAATGTGTGTACGCTTTTCAGGCGTATAGGAAATCCAGCCAGCAATCTCGTCTCGGGTACGGCCGCACCCCATGCAAAACCCACTATCGGGTTCCATGACACAGAGTTTGATGCAAGGTGAGCTGATAGCAGCGATTGGTTGATTTGACATGATGCCTGAATCGATTTGAAGAAGTGTGGAGTATTATTATCCACACTTGCCTATCATGACACTGAGCGTAACTGCAATTGGTTGCAGTATCACTATTCCGTCGGGATCACCTGAGTGGTTTCGTTATCTTCAGGTAATTGAGGTTGTGAGCGCTCAACCTCACGGACGCGAGCTTCAAAGTCCTGAAATGGTTGCCACTCACCTTCGTGGACTGTTCTCTTGAGAGTGAATTTCATCAATGGAGCCTCTTCCGACTTTACAACCTCATTGATTATTCTGGTTTGAGGCGGTTCGATCTGCTTGTCCCTGTTGGCGCTGAGGCCATCAAGATTAAGAACCACAACGAAAATCGCCAGTCCTGCTGATGACCACAAGCTGGCAAGCCTGGCTGTGGAATGGCTTGGAGCAATCATGGCAAGGGCAGCACCAAAACCTGCACACCCTAGCAGGAACATGAACTCTATGCTGGGCGTTGCGGCAAGTGCTGTAGGCACCCAATGGGCATCAGACTTTGCAATCGCGGCAACGATCATCATTGTACAACTGAAAAATAGCCCTATCCACGCATGCATAGCGATGTATCCCTTAATTCATAATCGTGAGAGGACAATAGGGGATCAACGCCAAACAGGTGGTGAAAAAGTAGGGTTAACCAAGCCTTGTTATTTGCGTCAGTTTGCGTTGCTGCAGTGCACACACATATGTGTATACTCAGTTTTAAGCACCGTTACATCTCTCCAGCAAAGCAGTCCTACACCCCATGTCAAGGAACGAGAATCCAGGTCTATTGCCGTTTGACGACATCCGAGCCCTTTTGAAGGACATGCCTGGTTTTGACGAAAAGGCCGCCAGAGTGTTCGTCTCTGACATGCACCCGCGTGATGTTGCGGGTCAAAGCGGTCAATTTGCTTATTGGCTGGCAGGTTGGCAGGGCCATATGGCGGCACGGATCCGCAGACCGGTGGTTGTGCTGTTTGCAGCATCTCACGTTACATCGATTGCAGCTTCTGATGAGCTTCAAGTGTCTGATATCATGGATCTGTTAGGGTCAATACAAAACAAGACTGCCAATGTGGCCTCCATGTGTGCTCGATCGGATCTTGGGCTCAAGGTTTTTGAACTGGCCCCAGAAGTGCCGGTTGCCGATTTTACCCATGAGGCTGCCATGGAAGAAAGCGATTGCGCAGCAACCATAGCCTATGGCATGGAAGCAACCGCAGAAGGATGCGATCTTCTGATAGTTCGCGGACTTGCTGCTGGTGGTGCCGCTTCCATCAGTGCGTTAGCCGCCGCCGTGCTTGGCATGGCTAGCCACTCTGGTGATGGGCAAGACACCACAACTTCAATGGCTCTCAACCTGCATAAGTCGCATTTGACTTCACCATTGGAGATATTGCGCCGAATGGGAGGGCGCGAGGCCGCAGCCGTCTTTGGTGCCATAACCGCAGCTCGATTGCAGCGTGTACCTGTCATATTGGATGGGGCGTTGGCGCTTGTTATTGCGGTCCTGATGGAGCGATTGCATAAGGGAGCGTGCGATCATTGCCTGGTATCAGCGCTTGATGATCATCCAGATTGCGATCGCCTTTTGCAGGCACTTGCCAGACCCACCATCCTGTCAGGCTGCTATAGCCATGACGACGGCACTACGGGTGCTTTGGCAACGCAGGTGCTGGTTTCGGCTCTGTCAATTTCGTGGTCTGTTCGTGAAGCGGAATCCCAACCGTGAAATCAGGCCTGATCCTCACCTGAAGCTTCAGGCAGTAAGCTCAATCAGTCGTCTTTGGGTTTCCGGCAAGGACGGGTTCAACTCGGATAGACTGTTGCGCGCCTGACCAATGACCCGATGGGGTGGAAATTCCACACTTGCAATAAGTCCCGTTGGCATGTTTACGGACATGGACAGTCTAGCTTCATGCAGTTCCGCAAGGCCGTTGACAATCGAAAGACCCAGACCAGCGCCGTCGATTGCTTTCTTTTGGGCGTAGGAACCGCGCACGAAGGCAGAGCGCATGAGCTCCAGCTCTTCCGCAGGCAGGCCCGGCCCATTGTCTGCCACACTCAACACAACCGACCCATTGCTCTTCTGGTCAACCCGCAATGAAATCTCTGAATTTTCAGGAGCAAACTTGATGGCGTTCGAAATCAGGTTGAGCCAGATTTGGCGCAAAGCTCTATTGTCACCAATAATACGTGCACGCGAGCGTGCAAAATCATACGTCACCTTTTGTGACTTGCGTTGAAACTGGATTGCCAGCAATTCCCCGCTTTCCCTCGCGATGACGGCAGGATCAATTGGCTCTTTTTCGAGGTCATGCCGGTTGGCTTCAATGCGTGACAGATCGAGGATGTCATTGATCAGCTTGAGCAGATAATCCCCTGAATAATGGATGTCGTCAGAGTAGGACTTGTATACCGGCACGGCATGAGGTCCCATCATCTCCTTGCTGAGAATTTCCGAAAATCCCAGGATAGCATTGAGAGGTGTGCGCAGTTCATGGCTCATAGTGGCCAGAAAACGCGACTTTGCCTTGTTGGCCTCTTCTGCTTTTGAGCGGGCTTCTTCTGCTTCGGATAAGGCACCATCAAGCTGACCGATCAGGGCTTCCCTCTCTGCCTTGAACACAAGCATTTCCTGTGTCGTGCCTTGCAAGCGTCGAACCATCTGCACGAAAAATATTTCCGCCAGCACAATCGTGGTGCCCAGTGTATTATACAACAAACCTGTTTCCATCATGCAGCGAATGGCTGTGGCCATGGCCAGAATGCCGGTGCCTGCCATGATGATTGGCATATAATTCCCCGATGTCATGACGCGTGCAGCAATGGCGGCAAGAACGATCGCAACCATGAAAGTATGCTGTATCTGATCTCCTGGTGCCCAATAGACGAAAATCGGAATGACCCAGCAAACTGCGATCAGGGTTTCTGATGCGCACAGCATCCCGATCCATTCCTTGGACTGGGTGTTGTCGCGGCGGGCTTGTTCATACAAGGTGCACAAATAATACTGGATGGCTTGTGCGGCCAGATAGCTGCCAAACCAGCTCGCGGCAATGATCCAGCTGGTCCATGTCAAAATCGCCATCATGAAAAACAGGGACAGGATTGGCATTGCCAGCGATACCTTGATCTGGTTCCTGACAAACAATGACAAAAGGTCAGGTTCCCAAACATTGGCGATCCTTGCCGGCTTTTTCAGCACTGGCTCAGCTTTGGTCTGGCTGCCTATGTCTGTGTGTATGGTCAAATCAGGTCCGTTGATCTGTGTTCTGTCTCATATGGCTGAGTGCAGTTATGTGCGATCGCCATGAATTATTGATTATTCGTCCATTTGATTAACAACCCCCTTGTAGTGTTGGTTATCAAATCGCAAAAATACACCACAACCTTTTATGGAATTAATGTCAGATCGATGATGGGAGTTTTCAGTTATGTTGCTAATAGAAGACAATCGCGCACCCAATCCGCGACGGGTCAGGATTTTCCTGGCTGAAAAGGGTATAGAGGTTGAACGCCGTCACATCGACATCATGAGCGAAGAGCACAAGACGCCGGAGATGATAAAACGCAATCCGTTCATGCGTATTCCTGTGCTTGAGCTTGATGATGGCACATGCATTGCCGAGGCAATGGCGATATGTCGGTATTTTGATGCCTTGCAGCCTGAGCCTGACTTGTTTGGGGTAACGCCTGTTGAAAAGGCCTTGGTAGAGATGTGGCAACGCCGCATCGAGCAGCAACTGATGCACCCGATCGGATATGCCTTTCGCCATTCCCACCCCAAGATGGCACATCTTGAAGTGCCACAAATCAAGCAGTGGGGTGAGGCCAACGTACCGCGCATTGAAAACATGCTTGATATACTGAACACTGAATTGGTGTCGCGTGAGTTTATTGCAGGTGATACCTATTCTGTTGCTGACATAGATGCGCTGTGTGCGGTGGACTTCATGAAGGTTGCCCGTGTTTCCATGAAGGATGAGCATGTTAACCTCAAGCGCTGGCATCAGGCAGTGTCAGCACGACCCAGCTCCCAGGCATGATGACAGCAGCGCTGGAGCAGCTAGCACAAGCAGCCAGGGCTTGTACTCTTTGCCAGGCTTCTCCCATG
Organism: Anderseniella sp.; assembly: GCA_049679775.1. Classification (GTDB taxonomy): domain Bacteria; phylum Pseudomonadota; class Alphaproteobacteria; order Rhizobiales; family Aestuariivirgaceae; genus Anderseniella. The sequence continues at coordinate 1,000 of JBAUGO010000575.1, read as the reverse complement.
GCAGGTAAGCAGCCTTTGCCGCATGAGCCTCGTCCGGTATTTCAGGTTTCCAGTTCAGCGCGCATTCTGGTGGCTGGACAGGCGCCTGGCACCAGGGTGCAAGCATCAGGCAAACCGTTCACGGATGCCTCTGGCGACAGGCTACGGGAATGGATGGGGCTTGATGCGGATATTTTCTACGACGAAACAAAGCTCGCAATCCTGCCCATGGGCTTCTGTTTTCCCGGGCTTGATTCAAAAGGCGGTGACCTGCCACCGCGTCTTGAATGCGCTCTCAAATGGCGCCAGCAATTCATGGCGGCAATGCCGCAGGTTTCACTGGTTCTCGCCATCGGCATGTATGCTCAAAAGTGGCACCTGGCCAATCGCCAGAAAAAGACCTTGACCGAAACCGTGCGCAATTGGCGCGAGTATCATGCATTGCGACCTGTCTCGGTCATCGCGATGCCGCATCCATCCTGGCGCAATACCAGCTGGCTGAAGAAGAATTCGTGGTTTGAGGAAGAACTTTTGCCGGTATTGAAATCAGATATTAAGGTGCTTGTGTCCTGATGGTCGCCATCATGAAACCAGTTCGATTATTCCTGACAATCTGCTGCCTGCTGTTCTTATCTGGTCTTGGCGCGTGCACGTCACCGGAACTTCTCGACACAGGACAGTCGATCAGTATTGCCCGCATTGATGACAAAACCTATGTCACTTCAGATGGCGAGAAGCTGGCAATGTCTGCCTGGCAGGCACGAGCACCAGAGGCGGTCTATGTGGCAGTGCATGGCTTCAATGAGTACGCAGCAGATTTTAGATTGCCTGCTCCCTGGTTCGCTGAGCGCGGTATATCTGTTTATGGATATGATCAGCGAGGGTTTGGAAGGACCCCTGATAGCCGTCGTGGTAAATGGGCAGGTGGTGATGTCATGGCAAGTGACCTGACTACTTTTGTCAGGCTGATCAGACAACGCCATCCCGGTCTGCCAGTTCATGTGGTTGGTACGTCCATGGG
>JBAUGO010000574.1:0-3905 GCA_049679775.1 Anderseniella sp. | reverse complement strand
CTGCAGACCCCACCCACAATGCAGCAACCACACAGATAAAAAGCAGTACCGTCAGGCCTATAGCCTTCCACAAGATTGAGCGAAAAGCCGGAGATAAAACATCTTTGAAGCCCCGGAAAGCAGAACTAATCATATTGAGATCCTGTTAGAAACCTGCCTTGAGAAGTAGGAATTCGCATACTTGCATGCAAGTGGCAATTGTAAAGCAGGTCTTCAAATGTATATGTAGCTGCACAAACAATTATTGATTTACAGGATAAGTTTATGTCTCGATCTGAAATTGATGTTCTTGGTATTGGTAACGCTATCGTCGATGTCATCGCGCAACATGATGATAGTTTTCTTGAACAAAACTCTCTCATAAAAGGCTCCATGCAACTCGTCGATGAACAAGGGGCATTGTCATTGTATGGCAAGATCGGTCCAGGGATCGAAATATCAGGTGGATCGGCTGCAAATACAATTGTTGGAGTCACATCGTTTGGCGCCAGCACGCGATATATCGGTAAAGTAGCCAACGACCAGATCGGTGATGTATTTGCCCATGATATAAAGGCTGCTAATGTTGCCTATAACACGCAACCTCTTTTAAACGGCCCGCAAACAGCACGATGCATCGTCATTGTATCACCTGATGGCCAACGCACCATGACCACCTTTCTGGGAGCCAGTGCTTTATTGGGTCCGGATGATATTGTTGAACAAGACGTAGCAGCTGCAAAAACGATTTACCTTGAAGGTTATCTTTGGGATCAACCAGCTGCCAAAGCAGCTTTCCGAAAAGCTGCTGAAATTGCAAAAAGCAACAATCGCAAAGTAGCACTTACATTGTCTGACTCATTTTGCGTGGAGAGGCATCGCGACAGCTTTCTATCACTGATCCGCAATGGCATAGACATCCTGTTTGCCAACGAGGCAGAGTTATTGTCACTTTATCAGACAGACAGTTTTGACGAGGCAATCCGAGCAATTTCAAGTGACTGCGCTCTTGCTGCTGTGACGCGATCAGAAAAAGGCAGTGTGATAGCTCACGATGGTGAGAAAATCGCAGTGCCTGCTATGGTGGTAGACAAGGTTGTCGATACCACAGGAGCGGGGGATCTCTATGCTGCCGGATTCCTGTTCGGATTATCTAGGGGCCTTGCGTCAGCGGAGTGCGCGCGACTGGGCCATATTGCAGCAGGAGAGATTATCACACACATTGGAGCACGATCGCTGGTCAGCCTGAAAACACTGATCTAGAGTTTTCTCAGATATACCGAATTAATGAGGTGATCCGGGCCCTTGCGCAGTATCAGATCAGCGCGCTGTCGGGTGGGGAGAACATTCTCACGCAGGTTGGCCAGATTGATCGTTTCCCATATGCGTGTTGCCGTGTCACGAGCTTCGGCATCGGTAAATTTTGAATACCTGTGAAAGTATGACTTTGGATCAGCAAATGCCGTTTCGCGAAAAGAGAAAAACCTGTTGATGTACCAGGTCCTCAAGTCGTTCTCATCAGCATCGATGAAAATCGAAAAATCAAAGTAGTCTGAAACGTATGGTATGGCCTTGCCATCACGAGGAGCACGCCCAGTCTGCAGGACGTTTAACCCTTCCACAATCAGAATATCAGGCTGGTCAATGGTCAGCTGTTTGCCAGGCTCAATGTCATAGGTCAAATGTGAATAGACCGGGGCACTGACATTTCTACTGCCTGCTTTTATGTCCGATAGAAATTTCAATAGAACAGGAAGGTCATAGCTTTCTGGAAATCCCTTGCGGTTCATCAGTCCTTCGCGTTCCAGGACCGCATTGGGCAACAAGAAGCCGTCTGTTGACAGCAATGACACTTTGGGGTGATTGGGCCATCTTGCCAGCAGTCCACGCAATATTCTCGCTGTAGTGCTTTTGCCACCTGCAACACTGCCAGCAATGCCGATTATGTAAGGTACCTTGTGATTGTTGCCGCCCAGAAATTGTTGCGTCACCGAGAACAAGCTTTGACTGGCAATGACATATAGGTTCATCAATCTCGATAGTGGCAGATAAATCGCCACCACTTCATCGAGGTTTACGCGGTCATTCACACCGCGCAGCTCTTCAACCTCCTCGGCTGTCAAGGTCAGTGGCGTATCTGCCCTGAGCTTGGCCCACTCCGACCTGGTGAAGACACGATATGGCGAAAGCCTGGACGTGACCTTATCCATCATCTCGCGCTGCCTTCTCCTGCAACCCACTCTGGTTCGACCGTCGTGTGAGTTCTTCCAGAACCGTCTCAAACGGTATGCCTGCAGATTGCAATACAACAAGCAAATGATAAATCACATCGGCGGCCTCTGCCGTCAAATGAGGCTTGTCATCTCTCGTTGTTGCCAGAATAAGTTCTATAGCTTCCTCGCCAAATTTGCGGGCACATTTTTCCGTGCCCGCATTGAGCAATTGAGCGGTATAGGACTTGGCCTCATCACTTGTTTGCGCACGCGAAGCAATGGTATTTACCAAATCAACCAATATGTGTGTCTTGTCAGATACAGACATCTTTTTCTCGCGCCTTCTCAATAAAACTCACGTCACCCGCACCGGTACGCCCTGTTGTGCCATGAATTGCTTGGCTTGCGAAATGGAATGCGTTCCAAAGTGAAAAATGGATGCAGCAAGTACAGCACTTGCCTCAGCATGCTTGATGCCATCAACAAGATGTTGAAGCGTCCCGACACCGCCTGATGCAATTACCGGCACATCAACAGCGCGAGATATTGCCCGTGTCAACTCTATGTCAAAACCATCACCGGTCCCATCGCGATCCATGGACGTCAGCAGAAGCTCTCCTGCTCCAAGTGCCGTGACCTTACGGGCGAATTCAACTGCATCAATCCCAGTTCGCTCACGTCCGCCATGTGTAAAAATTTCCCAGCGATCAGGTTCATTATTGTCGCTGACCTTCTTTGCATCAATTGCAACCACGATACACTGAGAACCAAATTTGTTGGCAGCTTGGGCGACAAAATCGGGGTTCTTTACAGCTGCGGTATTGATGGAAACCTTGTCAGCACCCGCTAGCAGGAGTTTGCGTATATCCTCAACCGTTCGTACGCCACCACCCACCGTAAGCGGCATGAAGCATTGTTCGGCAGTTTGTCTGACGACATCAAAAATAATACCGCGGTTTTCATGGGTTGCAGTAATGTCAAGAAAACACAGTTCATCTGCACCAGCAGCATCATACGCCCTTGCGATTTGTACTGGATCACCCGCATCGCGAAGATCAACAAAGTTCACGCCCTTGACGACACGTCCGTCCTTGACATCAAGACATGGGATTATGCGCGCCTTAAGCATTGTGAGAAGCCTTGAGTTTGGCGATTGCCATCACTGGATCAAGGCGCCCATCATAAAGTGCTCTTCCTGAAATGGCACCTTCAAGGATTGCACAATCTTCTTCAGACAAACGATCAATGTCATCCATGGAGGCAAGACCTCCGCTGGCGATAACCGGTATTGACGTTGAAGAAGCCAGTTCAAGTGTTGATTTGATATTCAATCCTGACAAAATCCCATCACGATCAATGTCTGTGTAGATAATGGCAGATACTCCAGCATCTTCAAATTTGGCAGCAAGGTCCAGCACACTGTAGGACGAACTTTCTGCCCAGCCTTCTACAGCTACAAAACCTGATTTTGCATCCACCCCAACCGCAACATGGCCTGGATATTTCCGGCAAGCCTCTCGAACAAGGTCAGGGTTCCTCACAGCAAGCGTGCCAAGTATTACGCGCTTTATACCTTTTGAAAGCCAGCCCTCAATTGCATCGAGATCGCGAATCCCCCCACCCAATTGCACAGGAATGGTGACAGCTTTCAAAATGTCTTCAACGGCCGCACCGTTTACTGATGTACCTTCAAACGCACCATTCAGGTCTACC
>JBAUGO010000573.1:0-7959 GCA_049679775.1 Anderseniella sp. | reverse complement strand
GTACCGGCATTGACCTGTCATCGCGCATTGTTGATGTTGCAGCAGAACACGAGCTCTATGATGATCTGTATGTCGGCGATGCGGTTGAATTTGTTACAGAGGTCGAAGATGAACCGTGGGATTTGGTCGTGGCAACTGATGTCTTGCCCTATCTGGGTGATGTGAACGAACTGATCAGGGGCGTCTCTCTCATATCAACCCCGAAAGCCGTGTTTGCCTTTTCCACTGAAACTATGCCGGAAGATGCCATGGGGAATGATGATTTCATGGTAGGCCCACATCAGCGCTTTTTGCACAAGCAGGGATATATTTCCGCAACACTAGCAGCGGCCGGATTTGCAATTGTAACCGTAAACGACATTATCGTTCGCCATGAATCAGGTGTACCGCAGCCCGGGCAATTGTTTATTGCCGAAAGGATCTGACAATGGGATTGAAACAGGAAAGGGCAGACAATCTGGCTGATGATCTTGATCTGTTTCTCACCGAACTTGCGGACAAGTGGAATTATGTCAACGACCTGAGAGGCGAGGACATTGTTGCAGGCAAGTTGCCTGTGACGGCACTCAATTTTGCCAATGCCATTCTAATCGCTGATGGGCTTAAACCTGATAACGAACCGAACCTGGTGCGCCAGATCAAACGCAAGTTTATCCAGCGCTATGGTTTGCTTGTGACACCTGACACCTATCAACCCTGAGGATCAATCACATGCTTGAAGAAGCCCGCAAACGCACAGACGAACTCCAGTCCCGCATGAAGGATGTGGGGCTTGAAATTGCCCTGATCACCGATGAAAGCACCATCGCTTATTTCGCAGGTTTCTGGGGTTATCTGTCGGTGGAGTTTGGTCGCCCAACTTTCCTGATCATTCCCGCCAACGACGCTCCAATCGTTGTAACCCCGCTGATGGAGAGCGAAATGGTATCGGCCATGACCTGGGTTGATGATGTACGTACCTGGGAAGATGCCGGGGAAAACCGTTGGGAAAAGGTGTTGGCAAGAACCCTGGGCACTAGCCACAAGACAATCGGTATTGAGCGCAATGGCATACCAATAATCGTGCGCAACTGGATCGACGATCAATTGACCAGCGTTAAGCTCAAAGACATCTCGGCACTTGTTGGTGCCTTGCGCATGATCAAGTCGCCACTGGAAGTCGAAGTGATGAAGCAGGCGGGACATATTGCTGGCGCCATGATGGCTGCCGCCCACGGAGCACTGGCAGAAGGCGCACCAGAGTATGAAGCAGCCCTTGCCGTCATCAATGCAGGAACACGCAAAGCTGCAGGCTTCCTGACAGCAAAAGGCTGGGAGCAGTTTGTGTCTCCGATGATCCACAACCTACAGATCATGCAGTCAGGCCGTGATACATCCATGGTGCATCGACGGGCCAGCGTAAAGGAGCTACAACGTGGCGATCCAGTATACTTCTGCTTCTGCAACATGGCGCAGTTCAAGCAGTACAAGCTCGGCTTTGACCGGATGTTCCACATACTTGAAGTGTCGGACAAAGCAGCAAAGATCCAACAGGCTGCCATTGATGCACAAGCAGCAGCCGTCGCAGCCATCCGTCCCGGCGTTACGGCAGAGTCCATCGCGCAGGCTGCTGATGTGGTTTACGAGGAACGCGGTTACGCTACCGGATATCGGACCGGTCGTTCCATCGGTATGGCCTATCTCGAGAGCCCGGAACTGAAGCACGGCGACAAGACCATCCTCAAACCTGGCATGACCTTTGCCGTTGACGGCGGTATCTCAGTGGACGGTGAACTTGGCGGACGCATCGGTGACTCGATCGTTGTCACTGAAACAGGCTGCGACTACCTGACGAATTACCCTCGTGAGCTGATGGTAGTCAACCGGTGAGTACACTTAAGGCGGGCGTCTATCAGTGCGATGGTGCAGGGCTGACACCTGGTGAAAGACTGGACAAACTTGCAACGGCCATTGCCGGGAGAAAACTGGATCTTGTCGTGTGTCCGGAATTGTACCTCAGCGGATACAATATTGACGACAAGCTTCATTCACTGGCCGAACCCGCCGACGGCCGCCTGTGTCAGGCGACTGCCAAGCTCGCCAAAGCATATGGCACGGCAATCGTAGCAGGTTTTCCCGAGCGCGATGGAGATGTCGTTTACAACAGCGCCATTTGCATCGACGCGACAGGCAAGCAGATCGCTTTACATCGCAAGCTAGCTATTCCACCGGGCTTCGAGCGTAACTGGTTCACTCCTGGAGGCAAGATGACCATTTTCGACCTTGGCGGCATCAAATGCGCCCTGCTCATTTGTTATGATGTGGAGTTTCCTGAAACTGTTCGCGCGGCCTGTTCGGCAGGCGTGGAAATCGTAATTGCCCCAACCGCACTCGGCAGCCAATGGGATCAGGTGGCAACTCGTGTCATCCCGTCCCGCGCCTTCGAGAACGGCTGCTATATGCTCTACTCCAATCATGCCGGGAGTGAGGGTGAGCTTGCCTATTCGGGCTTGAGCTGCATCGTGGACCCGGATGGGCGCGATGTTGCTCGTGCTGGATCCGAGGAGGAACTGATCACCGCGATACTGGATAAGCAGCATGTTGCAGCAGCCAGAAGGCGCCTTCCTTATATGCTTGAACTTGAGGAACTTGTTCCAAAACTTGCATGATTATTGTGCATGGGGTGCTAAAATTTCTCAAATTCTGGCGTGGACATATGTGATATTCCGTTTTGAATCGCGCAGTGGCGACCCTATTCTGTCACTCAGATTTTTTCAGGGAGAACGAAATGAGTAAATTTGACAGACGTACTTTCATGGCGCTAACCGGCGCATCTGCTGCCGCTGCTACATTGCTTGCAAAAGCAACCAACGCCGCCGAACCCTTGAAAGTCGGGTTCGTGTATGTCGGACCAGTGGGAGACCATGGCTGGACCTATGCGCATGATCAGGGCCGCTTGATGATCGAGAAAGAGTATGGCGACAAGGTCAAAACAACCTTCGTTGAAAGCGTCAAGGAAGGCCCGGATGCAGAGCGAGTCATCAGGCAACTGGCACAAGACGGCAACAAGCTCATTTTCACGACATCATTCGGTTTCATGGATCCGACATTGAAAGTCGCGAAACAATTCCCGGATGTTAAGTTTGAACATGCCACCGGCTTCAAGCAAGCCGACAACATGTCAATCTACAATGCACGCTTTTATGAAGGCCGCGCCGTTTTAGGCACCATTGCCGGTCATATGTCAAAGTCCGGCAGCGCTGGCTACATTGCCTCATTCCCTATTCCAGAAGTGGTAATGGGTATCAACGCCTTTACCCTTGCTGCCCAGAAGGTAAATCCAGCTTTCCAGACCAAGGTGGTTTGGGTTTCAAGCTGGTATGATCCTCCGAAGGAAGCAGATGCAGCCAACGCCCTCATGGCACAAGGCGTGGACATCATTACGCAGCACACGGACTCACCAGCTGCACTTCAAGCGGCCGAGCAGAAAGGCGTTTTCGCATTCGGCCAAGCGTCGGACATGTCCAAGTTTGCTCCCAAGGCGCACCTCACCGCCATCCTGGACAATTGGGGACCCTACTACGTCAAGCGTACCAAGGAAGTCATGGACGGTAGCTGGAAATCGGAAAGCTTCTGGGGTGGTTTCAAGGAAGGTGAAGTTGCGTTGTCTCCTTACAACCAGGTGATCCCGGCTGACGTGGTCGAGGCCGCCGAAACCGTGCGCAAGGGCATTATCGACGGTTCAATGCACCCGTTCACCGGTCCGATCATGGACCAGGCAGGAGCGGAGAAATATGCAGCCGGGGCCATTGCAACGGACGAGGAGATGCTCAAGATGGATTGGTACGTCAAGGGCGTACAGTCCTGAGCATAGCACATACGCAATAGCTGCAATGCCCGGAGCCATAATGCTTCGGGCATTCTTGTTTGGCCCAGCTATAGACTGTCGGCAAATTTACTCTGCTGCCATAGGAGTTGGTTCAGATTTTGGTTTTGGCTTTTGAGCCTTTGACTGCGGTTTTTCTGCTACAGAAAGCTCATCCATAAGACGCTTTTCGATAGCACCACGCGGCTTTGTGAACCTGGCCAGCAAATCATACAGGACCGGCGTAAGAAACAGCGTCAGCACTCCTGCTGCCACAAGCCCGCCTATGATCACCGTGCCAATGGCGATGCGGCTTTCAGCACCAGCCCCGGTTGCCATAACCAGAGGGACTGCACCCAGCACGGTCGAAACCACCGTCATCACAATGGGGCGAACGCGCAGAACAGATGCCTCGATGACTGCATCACGTACAGACAAGCCTTCATCGCGCAACTGATTGGCAAACTCGACGATCAGAATGCCATTTTTGGCCATCAAGCCAATGAGCAAGATGATGCCTATCTGTGAATAGATATTGAGGCTGATGCCAGAGAAATACAGAGAATAAAGTGCACCTGCCACTGCCAGCGGCACTGACAACATGATGATGAACGGATGCATGAAACTTTCAAACTGCCCAGCCAGCACAAGGAACACAATCAGGATTGCGAGAGCGAACGTAATCGCCACACCAGACGATGTTTCCAGATATTGCTGCGACTGGCCGTCAAAGCTCAACGAGGCTTCAGGTGGTAGCGTCTTTGCAGCCTCATCACGAATGAACTCAATAGCCGAGCCCAACGTGTAGTCCTCGGCAAGGGCAGCAGACAGTGTGATCGACGGCAACCTGTTATATCGGCGTAGTTCAGGAGGTTCAGAAACCTCTTCCAGTTTCAGGATCGACGACAAGGGAACCAGTGTCTGACCATCTTCCGAGCGAATGAACAGTGAACCTATGTCGTCAGGCGTATCACGATCTGCACTACCTGCCTGAACGATGACCGGATATTCCCTGCCCCGGTCTATGTAATTGGTGACATCGCGCGAGGCCAGCATGGTTTGCAATGTCAAGGCTATGGTCTGTACTGATATTCCCAGATCATCGGCACGTTTGCGATCAATAGTGAGTTTGAACTGGCCCTGATTTTCTTCAAAATCAATGTCAACATTTTGCAAGCCCGGATTGGCTTCGGCCTTTTCTTTCAACTCGTTTGCCCATTTTTGCACAGACTTATAATCAGGACCTCCAATCACGGCCCTGAGAGGTGTTGAGCTACCACGCAGTCCAAGGCCAGACGGCATGACCGGAAAGCCCTTAGCACCCGTTATACCAGCCACCATCGGAATGATCTGGCGGCGCGCATCTGCCACTGAAATATTGCGCTCTTCCCACGGCTTGAAACGAAGCACCATGAACGAGCGATATGGCCGGCCGCGAAACCCGGTGAAGGAATAAATGATGTCGATTTCCAGCTTGTCCTTGACTGCCACAAGCTGTTTTTCCAGTTTCAAGACCTGCTCATCAGTAAAGGCTAGCGTGGAGCCTTGTGGTGCTGTCATGGGAACAAAAATGATGTTGCGGTCTTCGATCGGCGTCAGTTCGCTTTGGGTATTGATCAACGCAAGATAACTTGCACCTGAAAAAGCCAAACATAAAGCAATCACGACAAGGGGGGAGGCAATTGCCGCTCTTACAGCTGAACGATACCAGCGATATATCCAGCCTTCGGGCATGTCGAGTTGATCAGCATTGACATCACTGCGAGGTTTGAGAATTTTTGATGCCAGCGCCGGGCATGCCGACAAGGCCACAAATGTGGAAATCACGACAGCGCTTGCCAGTACAAAACCAAATTCAGTGAAGAGCTTGCCAGCTGCACCTTGCAGGAACGAGATCGGTATGAACACGGCAATTAGCGTAATTGAGGTTGCGATAATCGCAAATGTCACCTGGCGTGACCCATTGACTGCGGCTTGCAGTCTTGTTTCACCCATGGCGAGTCGACGCTCAATATTTTCAAGCATCACAATGGCATCATCAACCACAAGCCCAATCGCCAGCAGCAAAGCCAGTAGTGTCAAGACATTGACCGAGAAACCGAGCAGGTAAATCAGGAAAAAGCACCCAATTAGCGAGACCGGTATAGTGATGGCCGGGATCAGTGTGGCACGTATTGACCGCAAGAACAGCAGGATGACCAAGACAACCAGTACCAGTGACAAGCCCAGGGCAATCAGAACTTCCTTGATTGATGCCTTCACGAAGACAGCATCGTCGGACCCGACGAATATACGCATACCTTCAGGCAGTTGTGTGTTCAGCCTTTCAAGCTCGACGCGTACTGCATTGGAGATTGCGATCGTGTTTGCCTGTGACTGACGCAAGATTGAAAGACCAATTGCGGTGAGGCCGTTTGAGCGCACTATGGTGCTATCATCCTCAACACCTTTTGTTACGTTTGCCAGGGCCCCAAGACGAACCGGATTACCATCCACCTCGCGCACGACTATATCGCGAAACTGCTCAGGAGTAGCCAGTCTTGAGTCAAGCCGGACAGTGAATTGCCTGGTCCGGCTTTCAATTTCACCTGCCGGTAGCTCCACATTATTACGGGTAAGGGCTTGGGAAACATCTGCCACTGTAATCTGGCGTGCTGCCATCTCACGACGGTCGAGCCATATCCTTATTGCCGCGCGGCGGTCACCAAACACATCCACATTGGCAACGCCGTCAATCGTTGTCAGACGATCCCTGATAAAGCGCTCAAGGTAATCTGTTACCTCTTCTGGTGTCTGGCGATCCGAGTAAACGGCGAGTCGCATAACAGGATCAGCATCTGAATCATTCTTAACCACCTGAGGCTCATCTGCTTCTTCAGGTAATCTATCACGCACCCTGGCAACAGCAGATCGGATATCGTTTGCTGCTTCATCAATGTCTCGACCCAGTTCAAACTCAACTGTGGTTGTCGAGCGACCACGCTGACTTGTTGAGTTGATTGTCTTGACCCCTGATATACCTGCTACCGCACTGTCGATCAGCTCTGTAATATCGGTATCAACTATATTGGGAGAAGCCCCAGTGTAAGTGGTGGTGATCGAGACAACGGATGCGTCTACGTCAGGTAGTTCCCGCAGCGAAATCTTGGATAAAGATGCCAGGCCAGCAACCACTATCAGGAGCGATATCACGGCAGACAAGACAGGCCTGCGGATCGATAACTCCGAAAGCGTCATTGACCCTGCTCCGCCTTTGTCATGACAACCTTGACCAAAGCTCCATTGCGTACCTTTGACACCCCGGATGTCACGACAGTTTCACCTTCGTTGAGGCCGTCAAGTATGCTGACAAATCCGGGCTCACGCACACCGGTTTTAACCTGGCGCTTTTCAACCTTGTCATCATTGACAACAAACAGGAATGTGCTTTGCCCTTCAACCAGAAGCGCTTCTTCAGGCACCATCACCAGAGAGCCTGTTTCAAGTGTCATTTGCACTTGCATGAACATACCCGCCACAAGGGCGCGGTCTGGATTGTCGATGTCAGCACGCACCAAAAACAAACGCGATACCGGGTCGATACGGGTATTTATCTGAGAGATCGTGGCATCAAAGTTGCGACCAGGATATGCGGCACTGGTCGCTATGATGTGTAGACCCTTGCGGGCGGCAGCGAAGTATTGCTCCGGAATGCCAAATTCAATTTGCACACGAGACAGGTCATCAAGGCTTGTCAGCACATCCGAATTACTGATCTGAGCGCCGATGTCATATTGTTTAAGGCTGGGCATTCCTGAAAACGGGGCACGGATAACCCGGTCTGCAAGGCGCCGCTTAGCCCGCGAGAGCGCTGCGTTGGCAGTGGCTTTCGCCGCCTGCATCTCTTCGACCGATGCCTTTGTTGCAATGCTTGAACGGTTCAAGGTTGTGGCCCGCTTGAGGGCGAGTTCAGCTTTTACAAGCTCTGCTTCAGCCTGAGCAAGATCTGCTTTTTGGATGTCGTCATCAAGGCTGAACAGAATGTCATCCTTGTTGACCTCAGCTCCAGATTGAAAACCAACGTCAACAATCGTTCCGTCTGCCTGTGTTTTAATATCAACTGAGCGAAAGGGCCT
>JBAUGO010000572.1:0-2059 GCA_049679775.1 Anderseniella sp. | reverse complement strand
GAGTCGGCGTGAAGGCCCCGGTCAGGCGGCGGATCGGGGCGTCCAGGTCGTTGAAGCCCGCGTCCGTGACCTGCGCCGCGATCTCGGCCGCGAACCCGCACGGCGCTGGCGGTTCATCCACAATGAGCAATCGCCCGGTCTTCGCGACCGATTGAAGAATTGATTCCGTATCGAGCGGAGAGACCGTACGCGGGTCAATCACTTCCACCGAGATCCCGTCGCGTTCGAGTTCCTCACAGACTGACAGTGCAAGGTGCAGCATGCGGGCCAGCGCCACCACCGTGACGTCTCGCCCTTGTCGGACAATGGCCGCGCGACCAAACTCAATTTCGTAATCCTCCTGCGGGACGTGCCGTTTCATCGTCAGGATTTCGCGATGTTCAAGGAACATCACCGGGTCGTCGCCACGCAGAGCGTGTTTCATCAACCCCTTGGCGTCGTAAGCATTCGACGGCACAACCACTCGCAGACCCGGGACCTGCGCGTACATCGCGTAGTAACTGCCCGAATGATGCGTGGCCGCTGAGTGCCCAATACCGATACAGCCTCGCAGCAACACCGGCATTTTCAATCGGCCGCTCGACATGTACTGCATCTTGGCAATCTGATTGACGATCTCGCCGACGGAGTCCAGGATGAAGTCGGCGAACATGAAGTCGACCACGGGCCGAGTGCCTGTCATTGCCGCGCCTCCCGCGAGCCCCACGAAACCGCGTTCGGAAATCGGCGTGTCACACAGTCGCTCGGGGCCGTAGAGTTCGTACAGTCCGGCCGTCGTGTTGAAGTTGCCGCCGCGAACTCCAATCCCTTCGCCCATGACAAAAATTCGCGGGTTGACGGCCATCTCATCGGCGAGCGCCTCGTGGGTCGCCTGTGAAAAGCTGATTTCACGCGTTTCCGTCGGTTGATCACGCGGCGGTTCCTCGCGCTGAACGACGGCGCGAACTGGCGAGTAGACATGCTCCGATGCGGTCGATGCATCCGGCAACGGGCCTTTCTCCGAAAATTGACGCGCCTCGGCGATCAGCGAGGTGACCTCCGACTCAATCTCCTGAATCGTTGGTTCGGCGATCCCGAACTCGGTCAACATCCGCTCGCGCAGCGACTCAATGGGGCAGCGTTGCTTCCACTGTTCGACCTCTTCACGCGTGCGATAAGTAAAGTCACCCATTCCTTCGGCGTGGGCTCGCGTGCGATACGTTTTGCATTCGATCAGCGTCGGGCCACCGCCGGATCTCGCGCGGGCCACCGCCTCGCGAGCGACCTCAGTCACAGCGAGAACGTCGTTGCCATCGACCTCAAATCCTGGCAGACCATAGTTGGCCGCTCGCCGACCGACATCGGGAATGCCGCTGGAATAGGCGAACGGGACTTCGGTGGCGAACTGGTTGTTCTCACAGACGAACAGAACCGGCAACTTCCAGATGGCGGCCATATTCAGGCCTTCGTGAAATGCGCCGTTGTTGACAGCGCCGTCCCCAAAGAATGCCACGGCAACACCACCGGATTTCATGAGTTTCGAACTGTATCCGCCACCGCATGCCTGCAGGATGCACGGCCCGACGATACCGCTGGTTCCCATCATGCCGATCTCCGGCGAGAAGAGGTGCATCGATCCGCCGCGTCCGCGCGAGCAGCCAGTCGCGCGACCGAACAGTTCCGCCATCAGTTCACGCGGCGGCATTCCCTTGGCCAACGCATGCCCGTGGCCGCGATGCGTGCTGAAGATCGGATCGTCGTTCGTGAGATGCGCGCAAACACCCGTTGAAATGGCCTCTTGGCCGACATACGTATGACACGCGCCGAAGATCAGGCCACGCTGATGACAACGCGCGAGTTCCTCTTCCGTCTGTCGGATGATCTGCATCGTCCGAAACAGAGCCAGAATGGTGGACTGGTCCAGGTCGCATTCTGCGACGTTTGTATTTGTCATTGGTTGTTTGTCATTCATCATTTTTTGTCGAGAACGTCTGAACCTTGTGAGCCAGGTGTCCGGCGCTGCCTCCCGCGTTCATCGCCATGTTGCCGCCGTCCATCGGGATGATGGCTCCGGTAATCC
>JBAUGO010000571.1:0-1914 GCA_049679775.1 Anderseniella sp. | reverse complement strand
AGCAAGCCGTGCATGGAAGCCGTTGGAATGCCGCTGGTGAAGAGCTGTACCGCTCTGGACGTATCCAGAAAGTCGTAGCTCTTCTCCAGTGTTGCATCTGTTGGAAATCCATCGACAAATTTCAGATCCCCCAAATACTTTGTTTCCACGGTATCAGGAGGTAGTAATGAAGCGGGCACGTCGGCCTTGTACCTGGGATCAGCAGCAAAGGCTGTTGCCATGCTGCCTGCCATTACACCGGCAGCGATGAGAGTGGTTAATAATTTCGTGTTCATTTCTTGACTCCTGTAATAGGTGTGAACGGGAGACAGTGCTTGTTGTGCCCTGCTCCCGTCCCGTCATCATTTGATCTTTTTGATCGGCGTCATCGGGAAGGTCTGGTCAAAATAGGCCTGTTCAGGACCATAAAGTCTCAGATAAACGAAGAAGGATTGACCTTCGTTAGTCTGTATCCAGTTGCTTTCTTTCCCTTTTGGCGCCTTAGGCCCAAAATACAGATCTACAGAACCATCAGCATTCGTTACTAAGTCTTTATCACGAGAGGACGTATCCGATTTCTTTTGGGCATTTCGAATAATCAATCGATTCTCAATGTCATATACCGTAACGGACCAGAAGTTGGCGGCTGGCGGTTTTGGCCCTACATTGAGCACATAGCTATTACCACCCATCAATGCATTGCCATCCGCGTCGTAATAGCCACCTAAATAAGCGGAGCCTTTGCCAGGTGTGCGCGAAACCATGCCGGCAGAAGTGGTGGTCGCTTCAAAACCATAGGAAGCCCGCTCATTGAACATAGAGTAGTTCTCCAGATCGATCTTCGGGTTCATTCCTGCCATCGCATCTTCAAAACCGGAATCCTTGCCGTAGAGCGATGTCGGGAACATGTTCCGCGTCTTGTTGAAAGAGATCGCTTGCGACATAGCCATGCCCACGTCCAAACCCGCTTGCAATATCTCTTTTTGATAGTCGGTTGGCTTGAACGGCTTACCTTTTTCGATGCCCAGGTCTTTCAGCCACGCATAGAAGAACCGATCACGGTCAGCCATCGGTTCACGCTGAACATAGGTGTTCACCAGTTCCCAGAACTGCATGTCGCGCGGCTGGGTATTGAGCGCGATCTTGTCGCCCGGCTTCGGCTCATATTTGACGAATTTGGTTTTCGGTGGCTTCGCGGCGTCCGACAATTTATAGGCCTTCACGGAGGTCCTGAGTGCCTTGGCTTCGTCGCCAGTCCCCAGAGCACGGTAGAAGTAGAACACCCGGAACGTATCGGATTGAACGATCTTGCCATCGAAATCCTTGGGATATTTTTGTCCCGGCCCCACCAGCAATAGTTTCCCCGGCTTGCCTTCGATTTCGTGAATGGGCTGCATCCACGCGTTGTCCACCACGCCGTAGATCGCGCCGGGGGGCAGATCGACCACAATTGGTCCGGTTTGCGACAAATCCGAGAACCCGATGGTGTAAGGTGTCGTGACGTTACCTGTCATGAACGGATAAACGCCGTCATATCCGTCATAGAGGCCAAAGAAGATATCCTCGTCCGAGATATCCATGCCTTGAGAGGTTTTCAGGTTTGCATGAAGCGCCGGGTAAAGCTGTTCGAAATTCATCATCGGCATCGCCCAGGTGACAAGCTGGGTGGCGCGCTGTTCGAGGATCCGGCGATGCAGGAAAGCGGCGGTGTCCTTGGTGATCGTCTGTCCCTGGAACTGGAGTTCGCCCGCGTAGGTCATAGCGGTGGACATGCCGTCCTGCGCCAGCGCCGGCTGGGTGCCTGCCAGCGACATCAGCGCGAATGCGCCCGCGACAGTTGTGTTGCGTAACAGAGATTTTCTCATTGTCTTCTCCTTGAAGGTTGATGCAGGACGACGCGTGGTCTCGTCGCATTCTGGAAACATGGTACGGCGA
>JBAUGO010000570.1:0-4107 GCA_049679775.1 Anderseniella sp. | reverse complement strand
CGCAAGCCTACAACTGCCTCGACCAGGTCATCTCGCGTGCATGGTAGCAGCACAGTCGTGGAATCTGCCACCAGTTCCACCAGCACGCCACCACTGCCGAGTGTCATGGCCAGTCCGAACTGTGCATCTTCGCGCACGCTGACGATGAGTTCGGCCAGGGGCTGCGCCTGCATCTTCTCAATCAGCCAACGGTCACTCGAAGCATCGGGCTGGCGAGATGCGACAGCCTTTTTCATCCGAGTAACCGCATCTGTCACCTCTTTACCGGAACTTATGTTCAACGCGACGGCGCCTGCTTCCGTCTTGTGCAACAGCTTCTCGTGAACCATCTTGATGGCGACCGGAAAGCCCAGTGCCTCAGCAGCAGCGTCGGCGGTGGCCTGGCCACAAACTGTGCCCAACGGCACCGGGATACCGGCTTCGGCAAGCCAGCTTTTTGCGGTGGCTTCATCGATAACCATGAGCTTCCCAGCAGCCATGCCATCGATTAATTCTGCCGGTGGTCGATGTGCAATGCGGTGCTGCATCTGTCTCCAGGCTGACGCAGCAGCAATTGCATCCAGGCAGTCATTCATGCCTTGCATTGGTGCGATGCCCCGCGAAAGGAGATGGTCACGTGTTGCCGTATCCATGTTTTCTGGCAAAGTCGAGCAGATCGCTGCCGGTATGCCGGCGGCAATTGTAGCGTCTGCAAAGGCATCAGCATCGGCCAGGTAAATCAATCGCGACTCATCCAGTCCGCAAGCCGGATAATCCTGAACCAGTATGGCTGTAGCTGTCTCGGTGGAGAGCGCTGCAGAGAAAACCGGCCGTGTCATCTCGGCCTGGCCCCAGATTGGTGTCGTGTAATCGAGAGGGTTGGAGACAGTAGCTGTGGACGGAAGCAACTGGCGCAAATTTTTGGTAACGGCATCATCGTGCTCAGGAAATGCCAACCCGATTTTCTCACCATAATCAGCCAGCATTGTTGCACCACCGCCGGAACAGGTGAATCCGGTAACTCTATTGCTGGCTGGTATGCCCGCTATGCACATGAACTTTAGTGTTTCCAGCATTTGTGCCGGACTGAACACGCGCAAGATTCCGCAGCGTTTGAACAGAGCATCATACAAATCGTCCTCTCCTGACAACGAGCCGGTGTGGCTTGTTGTCAGGGACTTACCGATAACTGATGATCCACTCTTCAGCGCCACAATGGGTTTGCCAATTTGCACCGCCTTGGTCGCGGCAGCCGCAAATCGTCCGGCGTGTTTCAGCCCTTCGATATGCAAACCAATGGCACGCACTTCTGGTTTTTCACACAACACCTCCACCAGATCTTCAATTGCGATAACCGATTGGTTGCCGATTGAGATCATGTGAGACAGGGGCAGGGAGCGCTGAGACATGGTCAGGTCGGATGACAACATCCCCGATTGGGTAATGATTGCAGCACCGTAACCCGGGGTTGATCCACCATGAGCAAACGGCCACAAGGCGGATCGTGTCAGGTAATTGATCATGCCATAGCAATTTGGCCCGACCAGTGCCATTGAGCCTGCCGCCTTGATCAGCGCCTGTTCTGCCTGCTGTCCCGCTGTGCCGACTTCCCCGAACCCGGCCGTGTAGCAGACGATACCACCGGCTCCAATATCGGCAAGCCGTCCCACCGTATCAATAGCCTGCTCCACCGGCACGGCAAGGAATACGGCATCTGGTGGTTCCGGCAGATCCTCAACTGAGCCAAAGCAAGCAATGCCGTTCATCTCGGCCCGCTTTGGGTTCACAGGCCAGATGGAACCTGCAAATCCAATCCGTTTTGCCTCACCGATTGCCACCGCCGCGTCACGACCGCCTATGAAGGCTATCTGGCGCGGTTGCATCAGTCGTTCAAGATTTACTCGCCGTTCCGGTGTCATGCGCCAAGCGGCCTCAGCATGGAGCGCGAAATGATGTGGCGCTGGATTTCCGACGTACCGTCCCAGATGCGTTCAAGCCGGGAATCGCGCCAAAGACGCTGTACCGGGAATTCCTCCATTAGCCCCATACCGCCGTAAATCTGTACCGTGTCATCAGCAACCCGGTTCAGCATTTCTGAGCAGTAGACCTTGACCATGGCGGCATCTGCATCACTCAGAACGCCAGCATCGGCCCGCGTGACCGCATCCATGACCATGAGATCGCCGGTTCGGATGCCGATCGCCATATCCGCAAGCTTGAAGCCGATTGCCTGGAACTTGCCGATTGCCTGTCCAAACTGTTTGCGGTTTGCAGCCCATTCAGTTGCCATTTCGCACATCCGCTCGGCCTTGCCACAGCAGGTGGCTCCGACCCAGATACGGCCCATACCCAGCCATTTGCCGGATAGTTCCAGTCCCCGACCTTCCTCGCCCAGAATCTGATCAGGCCCAAGCCTTACATCATCGAACCTGAGTTCAAATGTCTTGTAACCACGGTAGGAAACACATTTGGTGCCTTCCCGAATTGAAAACCCCGGCGTGCCGACATCTACCAGAAACGCTGTAATGCGCTTGCGATCACCGCGCGGTGTTTTATCCATACCGGTCGCCGCAAACACGATGGCAAAATCCGGCAGGCACGGACCTGAAATGAAGTGTTTAGAACCATTGAGTATCCAGTCATCTCCGTCCCGTATAGCGTTGGATTTCATGCCCATGACGTCGGACCCTGCCTCTGGCTCCGTCAAGGCGAAGAGTTCGCGTTTTTCTCCTGTGACACACGGCAAGAGGTAGCGCTCGATCTGGTCGCCTTCACAAGCCAGAAGGATTTCAGTGGGCCGGGCTATCCAGGAGTGCAGGGCATGGGTTGTGCGCCCGTATTGTCGTTCCATGAGTGCCATTGCGGTTTTGTCCAATCCGCCACCGCCGATGTCTTCCGGCAGGTTGGCCGCATAAAGTCCTGCTGCCTTGGCGCGCTGCTCGATCTGGCGCCCAAGGTCTTCGGGAACTTCACCCAACTTGTCCACCATGTCCTCATGGGGGTAAATCTCTGCGTCCATGAAGGCGCGCAAAGTGGACAGCAGCAACTCGTTTTCATGAGAGATGGGCATGTTCATTCACAAAGCCTCCTGTTTCTAAGTGATTTCATTGGCGCGGTTGCGCATCGCCAGGGCGTAGATGAAGAAAGCAATGATGGTAATTCCTATCAGTACGACCGCCGCTGCAGCGACAGTTGGATCGGTATTCTCGCGTATGCCGTTCCACATGCGTCTCGGCAGGGTATAGACGGTGAATTTGGAGATGAACAAGGCGACAACAATCTCGTCCCACGAGAGGATGAATGAAAACACTGCGCCGGCAAGAATACCTGGTCGTATGGAGGGCAGAATGACCCGTCGCAGGGTTGTCAGCATCGGTGCGCCGAGATTGCGTGATGCCTGTTCGAGTTTTGGATCAAAGTTGGCCAGTGATGCAGACACGGTGATCAACACCATTGGTGCGGCCAGAATGGTATGGGCCAACACCAGCCCGGTGTACGTGTCGAGAATGCCAAGAGGAATCCACAACCTGTAGAATGCCATGGCCGATATGATCGGTGGAATTATCAGCGGTAACAGAAGGAACGCCCGAACCAGTTCGCCGAACCTGTTGGAAATTCTCCACAACCCGATGGCGCACAAGGTGCCTATAAGTGTTGCCAGTACTGTTGATAGTGTCGCTATGACGGCGCTTTGCCAGAAACTGGACAGCCAGTCCGCGCTGGTGAAAAGGTACTCGAAATGGCGAAGCGAGTACTCGCCCTGCGGCATTGACAGAAATCGCTTCGGTGTTAACGAAACCGGTATTGAAATCAGAGCGGGCATGACCAGAAACAGCAGGATAATCCATGCTCCAAATCGGCTTGCTGTTTCAGCGGGTCCGCGTTTCATCGTCCTGCACCGCCGAAAATTTCATTGAGTTTCATGAACCGGTTCATGATCGCGAGCAGCACCAATACCCCGGCCAGCATGAGCGCGGCCAGCATTGCTGCAGTTCCCCAGCGCAAGGTGATCAGGATCTGAACCGAGATGTATTCAGCAATCATCAGCACTTTGCCGCCACCGAGAATGGCCGGTGTGACATAGAAGCCAAGCGAGATGATGAACACCAGCAATGACGAGGCGATGAT
>JBAUGO010000569.1:0-2462 GCA_049679775.1 Anderseniella sp. | reverse complement strand
ATGCAGAGAAGAAGATGCATTTCCCCGGTTTCCATATCGAGGCAACAAAGATGTTGCTGGAGACCAAGGCTGTCGGCATGGCCGTTGATACATTGTCTCTGGACCACGGACCTTCGGCTGATTTCGCCACTCATTATGCGTGGCTTCCGACCAACCGCTGGGGCATTGAAAACCTTGCCAACCTTGATGCGGTCCCTGCCAAGGGTGCAACACTTGTCGTTGGCGCTCCCAAGCATCGCGGTGGATCTGGTGGACCAGCCCGCATTTTTGCAATGGTCTGATTAACAATTGCAGGCTCCGGACAAAGCTCCGGGGCTTGCCTTTTGCATGGATTATATAATGACCCTGTTTTCCAGTCTCACCAAACTTGAAACCTCCATGCTGGCTGATGCCAATAAGATGATCCGCGCCATGGATGCCGGTATCGCGCGCATCAACCCTGGTCGCAAGCTGATCGGTCGTGCCCGTACGGCGGCTTGCCGCAATGATTTTCTGACGGTGATGCGGGTTCTTGCAGATGCAGAACCTGGAGATGTGTTGGTGATCAACGGCATGCAGGGCCACCTCGCCCTGGCTGGAGAAATGTTCACCCTTGAAGCCAGGCGCAAGAAACTTGGTGGCATTATTGTGGACGGGTACGTGCGCGATTGTGAAGCCATGCAGGACATTGATTTGCCGGTCTATGCCAGAGGCGTCCACCCAGTTGCAGGCACCATCCAGCAGATTGGCCAGGTCCAGATACCAGTCTCATGTGGTGGCATTATCGTAAATCCGGGTGATGTGGTGTTTGGGGACCGCGATGGCGTCATTGCCGGTAGCGAAACTGAACTGGCAGCTCTTGTCCCTGGTGCCAACCAGATAATGGCAAACGAGGAAAAGGCATTCGCGGCATTTGAGAGCGGAATACCCCTGATGGACATGCTGAACTTCGAAGAGCACTTTGCCCGCCGCCAGCGTGGTGAGGACAGCAACCTCGCCTACAAATTGTGAAACATGTTAAAACAGTATTTGCGTAATAGGATGATCACGCTTATACACAATGCCATTCCAAACATCATTGATCCTGCCGGATCAGCAGAACCCCTGAAAAGGTTCTGAAGGAGAAAAGCCCATGTCCGACACCCCATTAATGCCAAAGGCTACCGCCGTGTGGCTGGTCGACAACACCGCACTTACATTTGCGCAAATTGCGGACTTCTGCAAACTGCACCCGCTTGAAGTCAAGGGCATAGCAGATGGTGAAGTCGCCATAGGTATCAAGGGCTCTGACCCTGTTACGGCCAACCAGATCACCCGTGATGAAATTGAAAAGGGCGAAAAAG
Source organism: Anderseniella sp. (assembly GCA_049679775.1). Classification (GTDB taxonomy): domain Bacteria; phylum Pseudomonadota; class Alphaproteobacteria; order Rhizobiales; family Aestuariivirgaceae; genus Anderseniella. The sequence goes on along the minus strand of JBAUGO010000569.1, from coordinate 1,140 downwards.
ACCCTTCACACAAGCTGCAAATGGCAAAATCGAAGATCATTGTGCCAGCGAGTGTCAAGCGCAGAGGCCCCAAATACACCCCGGTCTCTCGCCGTCAGGACCGCCCCGATGCAATCAGCTGGCTGCTGCGTTATCATCCCGAGCTGGCTGATAGCCAGATCATGAAAATTGTTGGCACAACCAAGACAACAATCAACGCAATTCGTGATCGCTCGCACTGGAACAGCACAAACCTGAAACCGGTCGATCCGGTAACGCTTGGCCTGTGTTCACAGCTTGAACTGGACCTGGCCGTTCGCAAGGCCGCCAAGCGGGTTGAAAAGGCAGGTGGGCAGGTCAAGACCCTCATGCCCGCAGAAGAAACCGTGCCACCGCCATACGCCATTGCCGATACACAGGTTGATGCAAATGAAAGGGACAAGGCGCCGAGCGCCGATGAGGCCTTCAAGGGCTTCACGAATACCGAACCAGCCCAGGAAGAACAAGAAGACGATGTTGATGCAGATTCAGTGTTTGCAAAGCTCAAGGGCTTCAAGACAAACTCATCTGAGCAAGACTAAAGCCTTCAGGCGCAGATCTAACACTCAATCATGCAAAACAGGTTCCGGCACCGGAGCCTGTTTTTTTATTTTGCCCTCGCGGTAAAAGACATAAAGTCCCGCCATCACGATCAAAGCGATACCCGCCAGCGAATACAGATCCGGCAAATCGCCCCACACCAAAAATCCAAGCAGAACCGCAAACGGCAAACCGGAATATTCAAACGGAGCAACTGTACGCGCCTGCGCAATGCGATAGGCGTGTGATAACAGATAGCCGCCTGTACCCACCAAAAGCCCGCAACCCGCCATCATGGCAAAGCCAAACAGGTCCGGCCAACTCCACGCCCTGAATAAAAAGTCCAGTGTTGGATTGTCGCCTGTGGCCATCCAGCCAGAACCAAACACCATTCCAAACCCAATTGAAAACACCAGGAAGCAAATCTGCACGTAAAACGCCATGACTGATGCCGTTTCCGTATTGCCGATCTTGCGGGCGATGATCTGAATCGAGGCATAGCAGAGAGCCGCAAACAGTGGCAGGAGCCCGACAAGCTGGAACACTTCCGCATTGGGGCGCAACATGATCAGAACACCAACC
>JBAUGO010000568.1:0-5133 GCA_049679775.1 Anderseniella sp. | reverse complement strand
ATGGCGTTGATGGCTGATGAGCCGCCGAGACCCTTGCCGCGCGGTTGATAGCCTTTGCGTCCGTTCAGTCCAGTCTGGCGTGTTGTCTTGAATGCCCAATTACTGATCGGCCACGGCAAAATTGCTGCAAAGCCAGCGGGTGCGCGCAGCATGACGGATGTGTTTGCGCCGCCTGCTTCCATCAACAACACTTTTACGTGAGGGTTCTCACTCAACCTGGATGCAAGTGCGCATCCGGCTGACCCTGCCCCGATAATGATGTAATCTGCCTGCATGGTCCTACTATCTGGCACGGGACGTACTGATGTTGCAATAAGAAGGAGATAGCAATGATTACGCGCAGAACGGCTCTGGTTTATAGCGGATTGTTCGTGTTGACGACACCTTCACTGGCCCATCACGGCTGGCGCTGGACAACGGACGGCAATTTCGAATTGACAGGCATAATCAAGACAGCACGGCTTGGAAATCCGCACGGTATCCTGACCGTGGATGCGGATGGCGAGATATGGACAGTCGAGGCAGGACAGCCATGGCGGCATGAACGCGCCGGACTGGACGAGGCCATACTGAAACCCGGCACTGAGATCCAGGTGTCCGGCGGGCGCTCAGCTGATACGTCGGAAAAGCGGGTCAAGGCTGAACGCATCACCATAGCGGGAAAACTTTACGATCTATACCCGGACCGCAGTTAAGGTGGAGGCACTACTGGCAGCCCTGGAGCAATCGACCATTGGCGATGCCATGCGCTCATGGCGCTGGCTGTACCCAATCGTCAATGTGGCACATATATTCGGGATTTCGTTGCTGTTCGGCGCTGTTGTCACGCTGGACTTGCGCTATCTTGGTGTGTGGCGATCGGTGGATCGAGATATCTTGTCACGGGTGCTTGTGCCGGTCGCTCTTGCCGGGTTTGTACTGGCGGTGCTGGCAGGCGCATTGCTGTTCACTACTGATGCCCAGAAATATGCCGACATGGCATTGTTTCAGGTGAAGCTCGGGTTGATCGCGTTTGCCATTGCAAACACCATATGGCTGGCACAAAAAAGGGCAGCCGCAGCTGCCCTTGTATCGCTCGTGTGCTGGACCGGTGCAATCATTTGCGGCCGGTTTATCGGGTATCTTTAAGCCCCCTGACCTAGTCAGCCTTTTTCTTGGCGGCCTTCTTGGCAGCAGGCTTCTTGGCTGGCTTGGCATCGCTGCCATGATCATGGTCTGGATGATCGCAACCTTCGCCATGCTCGTGGTCATGTTCCAGCATGTGCTGCAACGATTCACGACTGACGGAACGCTCGGTCACAGACGCTGATTCAGCAATGTGAGCGATGACCTTTTCTTCAAAAATCGGGCCACGTACTTCAACCAGAGCGTTCGGGTTATTACGGTAAAACTCGAATACCTGTTTTTCCTGACCCGGGAACTGGCGAGCACGTTCCATGAGGCCACGCTGCAGTTCTTCATCAGAAACGGTCACACCTGCTTTTTCACCGATCGTACCAATCACCAACCCGAGGCGCACACGACGCTCCGCAATTGAGGTGTACTCGCTGCGCACTTCCTCTTCGGTTGTGTCTTCATCAGCGAAGGTCTTCTTCTCAGCTTCCATTTCACGCTGAAGCGCTGCCCAGATCTGCTCAAACTCCTGATCAACCAGCTTTTGTGGCAGATCAAACTTGTAATCTTCGTCAAGGGCATCAAGCATATCGCGCTTCATTTTGGCCATGGACATGGAGCCAAACTCGTCGGCGATACGTTCTTTTACCATTTCCTTGAGCTTGTCGACGCTTTCAACACCAAGCTTTTCAGCAAATGCTGCATCAATGTTGGCAGCCTTAGGACCTTCAACCAGGGATACCTTGACATCGAACTCGGCCGGCTTGCCTGCCAGATGCGCAACACCGTATGTGTCCGGGAAGGAGACCTTGACGACCTTCTCGTCGCCAGCCTTGGCACCGACCAGTTGATCTTCAAAACCTGGGATGAAAGATCCCGACCCAAGGTCAAGAGGAACGTCTTCTGCGGTTCCACCTTCAAAGGCTTCACCATCAATCTTGCCCACAAAGCTGATGGTAACGCGGTCGCCGTTTTCAGCTTTCTTTGCACCCTTGTCTTCGTAGTCCTTGTACTGGCCTGCAATGTTTTCAAGAGCTTCGTTGAGATGGTCGTCGGTGACTTCAACCACCAACTTCTCTACCTTGAGCGACTTGAAATCCTTGATGTCGATATTCGGCACCACTTCAAAATTCATTGTGAAAGACAAATCCGCATCGCCGCTCATGACGGCCTGAATTTCCTTTTCATCTTCCGGCAGCACGATCTCTGGTTGATAAGCAGGCTTGAGGCTCTTTTCGTTGAGCGCTTCTGTACTAGAGGTATCTATCGTTTTCTGCACCACTTCCGCCATGGCAGACTGGCCATACATCTTCTTGAGGTGAGCAAGTGGCACCTTGCCAGGTCGGAAGCCCTTGATCTGAGCTGTGGCTTTAAGCTCTTCCAGACGTTCATCCACGCGCGCCTTCAAGTCCTTGGCGGGAATAACGACCTTCAGTTCGCGCTTGAGGCCTTCGTTAAGTGTCTCGGTCACCTGCATAATTTTTCATATCCTTCGTGTCTTCATCAGTGTCTGATGATCAAATATGGTGCGGGCGGAGGGACTCGAACCCCCACAGCTTTCACCGCCAGAACCTAAATCTGGTGCGTCTACCAATTCCGCCACGCCCGCTAAAACATTGCAACGGCGCACCTTGCCAAAAGCGCGCCGTTGGTCAGTCATTCGCGCGCCTTATAGCAAAGCAATCACTCCAGTGCCAGTGCTTTAGACAATGGAATTCTGCTTCATTTCACAGCAGCAAGAATCTCATGCGCTTTGGCATGCGTTCTGTCTGATCCACGTGCATGAGTGAAGCGCCAGACCTCTTTGCCTTGCGCATCCAGTACAACCAGTGTGGGAATGCGCTCTACATTGCCAAAAGCCTCTGAAATTTCGGCATTACCCGCAATAAGAGGGAAAAAAGGCGCTGTCTTGTCTATAAATCGGGCCATTCTGGCAGGATCTTCTTGCCCACCCCATGCTTCAAACAGGTTTACACCCACGAATTTTGCACCAGCACGCTCAAGCTCTGATCTGACCTGGTCAATCTCGGCAAACTCATCAATGCAAGGTGGGCACCAGGATGCAAAAAATACCACAATTACCGGCGCGGCTGTCAGGTCCTCATAGTTAAAGGCCTTAGGTGACACATCAATGGTTTTTGCCTGTTGCAGGCTTGCTAGCGGGCGGGACGGTTCATCTGCGTTGGCATGCAAGATGGATCCACTCAGGGCCAGTAATATTACGGATAACAATGTGAGAATTCTTGCCATGCAAATTATCTAGCATGATCTTACCTCACGTCTAAATCACAAAAGGCCAGCCAAAAATTAAAATTTAGTCAGAAAAATCAATGTCAGTGGCCTTGAACCGTCTTTACATCCTTGAGCAGAACAAATTTGTACCCCCGCATTTTTAACTCAAGGATGCCAGTCACAAAACCTGCACCTGCTGGCTTTGAAGGTTGATTGATATGAGCCAGAATGACATCGCCATCAACCGCCCGCAGAATACGCCTTTGAGTTGCCTGCGCGCTCAAGGCGGCTCCAGCATCTGCGGAAATCGTATAGCCCGCCACCTGAAAACCCATGGCTTCGATTTGCTTGATTGATGATGAGGTGTAAAGAGCTGTTGCACCGCGAAACCATTGAGGTTTTCTACCTGTTGCGCTCAAAATGGCTTGTGAGCCACCATCAACTTCGGTCTGGACAGCTGCACGCGAGCCAGCCGCAGCGATACCATAGATCTTTCCTGCCCGGTCAATTGCCGGGCGATGATCACGGCCATGATTTTCAATCTGAAACAGCTTGGGATGAGACTTGAAAACCGCCATTGTTGCGGCATTCGCCCTGATCCAGCGTCCTGATACAAATATTGTTGCAGGGATCTGGTGCTTGATGAGGGTGGACAATATTCGCTTATCGACCTTGCCGCCACAGGCATCCAGCGTCAATGCAACCGATTTGAGTGAGGCATTCGACTTGGACAACCGCAAGGTTGGCTCAATGTAACCAGAACCAGCCGAAACCGGACTCGATAGAAAAGGATTGAGCGTTATTGTTACAATTAGGCTCAGCAATAGTCCCGTATGCTTCAATTTTCAGTCGCCCTGAATTTAAATATTAATGTCACCTACACTGGTGAGGAAAATTTGCGAATTAATATAAACGGCAGACTATCAATATCTGGTCAATTTTCCGCGAGTTGTCCAAATCCATAAGGTGGTGACAAATCAACCTCCAGATGGCAAGACTCACCTCCAGCAAAAACACTTTGGAGGAGACTGACGGCATGCACATGATCAAGGGAACTTTCGCTGCACTTGTAATGGCGGCAGTGTTGGGCGCAACGCCAGCGATTGCAGCAACATGTGGCAACAATGCTGGCGGATATGAAAGCTGGAAACAGAAGTTTGCAGCCGAAGCAAAAGCAAATGGCATCAACAACAAGGCCATATCAGCCCTTTTGAGCACCAGTTATGCAACAAAGACCATTCAAGCTGATCGCAACCAGAAGAGCTTCAAGCTGTCTTACGAAAAGTTCAAGCAGGTCCGCGGGACTGCAACCATCATCAAACAGGGCCGTGGCCTGAAGAAAAAACATGCGGCCTTGTTCCAGAAACTTGAGGCAAGATATGGTGTACCGGCCGGACCGCTGATTGCCATCTGGGGCATGGAGACCGCATTCGGACGCTTCACCGGCAACCAGAATGTGCTGTCTGCAATCGCAACGCTATCTTATGATTGTCGGCGTTCAGCTTTCTTCACCGAGCATCTTTATCACATGTTGAAGCTTATTGGGTCAGGACGTGTGGCTGCTAACTCCAAGGGTGCCATGCACGGTGAGCTTGGCCAGACGCAATTCATGCCGAAGAATATCACGCTATATGGCGTTGGAAATCTGAACACCCGTGATGGTGCGCTTACATCCACCGCCAATTTCCTGAAAGGACATGGCTGGCGGCGCGGCGCTGGCTACCTGCCAGGCCAACCCAATTACACAGCCATTCAGGGATGGAACGCAGCGACTGTTTACCAACGTGC
>JBAUGO010000567.1:0-5281 GCA_049679775.1 Anderseniella sp. | reverse complement strand
GCATAAGAGGGATCAGTGAGAATTTCCTGATAACCGGTAATGGCCGTGTTGAAGCATACCTCTCCAACGGCCTTTCCGGTTGCCCCAATACCGTAGCCTTCGATCACAGTGCCGTCTGCCAGTACCAGACGCGCGGTGCACGGCCGTTCTGTCCAGTCGGCTGGCGTGGAATAACTGCGCCCGGTTTTTTTCTGTGCCGGACGGGTGGATGACTTTGAGGGCGACATCTGCCTTCTGGAGCTTTGTAAGGCCCCAGCCTTCATGTAAGGGGTGACAAGGGGGTCAAATTTGCCCCTGTGTCCATTGAGCGGAACCTAGTGAGACGCATGTAGCACGTCAAGCGGGCGATTGATGGTAATCCCCTGTCAAGTTGCCGCTATCGGTGATGTGTGTTGTTGGTAACTTTCATCTCGCATCGTGCACGGTGTATCTGTATGGCCTCTTTAGAAGGACAGAAAGGGCGTCCAGATGAGCAATTCCCTGCGTGATCGTATCAGCGCAATGATGAAGGATGCCATGCGTGAGCAGGACAAGCTGCGCTTGTCAACGCTGCGGCTGATTTCGGCTGCGTTCAAAGATCGCGAAATCCAGAACCGGGGCACAGGTCAGGATGAAGGCCTTAGCGAAGCCGGCATGCAGGAAATACTTGCCAAATTGATCAAGCAGCGCCGCGAATCAGCCGAGACATATGAAAAGGGAGGCAGGCCGGAGTTGGCTGAGGCCGAGCTTCGTGAGATCACCATCATTGAAGAGTTCATGCCGCGCCAGCTATCACTTGCTGAAATGGAGGCAGCGATATCTGGAGTGGTCAAGGAACTTGATGCCAGCAGTCTCAAAGACATGGGTCGGGTTATGGCTATTCTAAAGGAGCGTCATGCAGGCAGTATGGACTTTGGCAAGGCGGGTGGCATTGTTAAGGGCCTGCTTAGCTGAGATTCGACCTGAGCCATTAATGTCTATATTGATAGGTCTGCTTGCATAATTAAAGTGAACGATCAGACAGATGCGTTTTCCGCCATCATTTCTGGATGAGATAAGGGCGAGGGTTTCAATATCCTCGGTCGTTGGGCGGAGCGTGCAATGGGACAGGCGCAAAACCAACGCTGGTAAAGGTGATTATTGGGCTTGTTGCCCGTTTCACGGTGAAAAGAGCCCGAGTTTTCACTGCGAAGACCGCAAAGGTCGATATCATTGCTTCGGTTGCAAGGAAAGCGGCGATATTTTCACCTTTCTTGTGCAGAAAGAAGGCGTACCGTTTCCTGAGGCAGTAGAGCGGCTGGCTTCTGAAGCAGGGCTTCAAATGCCCAAAATGTCTCCGGAAGCCGAAGCGCGCGAAGAGCGTCGCGCCAACCTTTATGATGTGATGGACATAGCTCAGCAGTTCTTTGTTGATCAGTTGCAAACATCACAAGGAGCTGCAGCGCGCGGCTATCTGTCCGATCGCGGTCTGTCTGCAAAGGTTCAGCAGGACTTTGGTATCGGCTTTGCCCCCAATGACCGTCATGCCTTGTCCAAGGTGTTGGCCAAGAACCATATTTCACCTGAGCAGATGGATGAGGCAGGTCTTGTCACCCGCCCGGATGATGGCAAACCAGCCTATGATCGGTTCCGCGACCGGATCATGTTTCCAATACGGGATCCACGCGGGCGCGTGATCGCATTCGGCGGGCGGGCCATGAGCTCTGACGCGATTGCCAAGTATCTGAACTCGCCTGATACGCCGCTGTTTCACAAAGGCACTGTACTTTACAACATGGACAAGGCCAGAAAGCCCGCCCATGACCACTCGGCGCTCATTGCATGTGAAGGTTATATGGATGTGATTGCGTTTGCACGTGCGGGCATTGATCATGCTGTGGCCCCACTTGGTACAGCGCTGACCGAAGACCAGCTTGCCATGATGTGGAAGATCACACCTGAACCAGTATTGTGTTTTGACGGTGATGATGCGGGTCTCAAGGCTGCTTACCGGGCGCTTGATCTGGCGCTGGAGCGGTTATCGCCAGGTGTATCCTTGAAGATTGTATTGTTGCCGGAGGGCCAGGATCCCGATGACCTTCTGAGGACTGGCGGGCCAGATGCAGTAAAAGGCGCGATTGAGGGCGCCGAGCCCATGGCGGACATGGTGTGGCGACGCGCATTGTCTCGCAATGACCGCTCAACACCCGAGCGCAAAGCGAGGTTTGAAACCGATCTCATGCAAACGGTGAATGAAATCGCCGACTCAACTGTGCGCAAATATTATTCGGATGACATGCGGGAACGGCTGCGCACCCTGTCTCAGGCTGAGGGTGGTTGGTCGCCGAGAAGGCGTGACGGCACGGCCAGGGTCCAGCAAAAGTTTGTGCGTGGACGCGGAAATCGTAAAATGCAGCCGTGGGAGATTGCCACACCTGCTTCGCCGCAACTCAAGGCGTTGGCTGGCAGGCCAGCGCATGATGTGGCTCTGGAGCGCCGTTGTGGACTGATTTTGCTGGCCTTGGTCAACCATCCTGGCCTTGCTCAGGACATGATTGAGGAGCTTTCAGGCATGGAGATGCCTACACGCGAGCTTGACTCTTTGCGCAGACGAATCATAGATACGGTCGCCTCTGGGGAAAACCTTGAAAAGCCAGACTTGCGTGACCACTTAATCCAGACAGGGATGGGCGCAGTTCTTGACGCACTCGACACCCAGGCCAGGCATCTTGATAGCTGGTTCACTGGTGTTGATGCTGCCGAAAAGGATGCAAAGACCGGTGTAAAGCAGCTTGTCGTGATGAACCGGAAGCTAATAACGCTTGAGAAGGAACTGAAACGGGCCGAAACACAACTTGCTGAAAACCCCACTGAGGAAAACCTCAACATTCTCAATGATGTAAGGGATCAATTACATTCAATGGTGGGGGCAGAAGCAACAGTGGAAGGGTACGGCGAAGCATCCGGTCGACCGGGCAGCTCGGCAACCTGACAGCCATTAGACCAGAGGTTTACAAAAGGCCACACAAGAGCAAGGAATGGTCTTTCGCTGATGGTGAGCAAACGTGATTAAGGCATGGTTAACGCGGCATGACGCATAAACTCATGCAAGAGACTAAAACGAATCAAACATGCGGTATGAAGTTCCTTAAGAGCTTTCCGCAGCAGCACGAAACAGAAAAGCGAGCTAACAGGAATGGCGAAAGCAGCAGCACGCAGCACAGCAGCTACAAAGGCAGCCGTTAAGACCAACGATGAAGAAGACACTTCATCTGACGAAATTGAAGTCAGTGACTCTGGCTCTGACGGCCCGGTTCTTGATCTGAGCAATGCTGGCGTCAAGAAAATGATCAAACTCGCCAAGCAGCGCGGGTTTGTGACATATGACGAGCTCAATGAGGTGCTTCCATCTGATGACACGTCATCGGAGCAGATCGAAGACATCATGGCGATGCTGACCGATATGGGCATCAACGTGGTGGAAACCGAAGATGAGGTTGAAGACACCACCGAAGTTGCCGAAACTGCCAAGACCGGTATTGTAAAGACTTCCACGTCCACGACCGTCTCCAATGATCGCACGGATGATCCGGTGCGCATGTACCTGCGCGAAATGGGTACGGTTGAGCTTTTGTCGCGCGAGGGCGAAATTGCCATTGCCAAGCGCATCGAGGCAGGGCGCGAGGCAATGATTTCGGGTCTTTGCGAAAGCCCGCTTTCATTCCAGGCCATCATCATCTGGCGCGATGAGTTGAACGAAGGCAAGATTTTGCTGCGTGACATCATCGACCTGGAAGCAACCTATGCCGGGCCTGACGCCAAGAAGGTTGAAGGGCCGACACCGGAAGAGCGCGAGCGCAAGGAAAAAGAGGCCCGCAAGGCCGAAGCTGACAGGCGCGAAAAAGCCGCAGAAGAAATGCGCACTGCTGCCAAGTCACGCCGATCAATGCCGGATGATGATGTCTTGTCAGCCGATGACTTTGAGCCATCAAGTCAACCTGATGACGACTATGATGAAGAAGATGATGAAGAAGCAAACGTCTCGCTTGCTGCAATGGAAGCAGAGCTGAAGCCGCACGTTCTGGAAACCTTTGACCGCATCGCCAAGACCTACAAGAGCTTGCGCAAGTTGCAGGATCAGGAAGTTTCAGAAAAGACGGCGCTGTCTCCGTCGCAAGGCAGGCGCTATCGCAAGCTGCGTGAAGAGATCATCGAGGATGTCAAGTCGCTGTCCTTGAACGCGGCGCGTATCGAAGCGCTGGTTGAACAGCTTTATGATATCAACCGCCGACTGATCTCGCTGGAAGGCCGCCTTCTGCGTCTGGCGGAAAGCCACAAGGTGCCGCGCAAGGTGTTCCTTGAGGAGTATCAGGGCGAGGAGCTGGACGCCAACTGGCTGCGCCGGATTTCACGCCTGACCAAGCATGGCTGGAAGGATTTTGTCACCAAGGAAAAGGACGCCATCAAGGATATCCGCGAGGAAATTCATTCGCTGGCATCTGATACTGGCCTGCAAATCCCCGAGTTCCGCCGCATCGTGCACGCAGTGCAAAAGGGTGAGCGCGAAGCGCGCATTGCCAAGAAGGAAATGGTGGAAGCCAACCTGCGTCTGGTGATTTCGATTGCCAAGAAATACACCAACCGTGGCTTGCAGTTCCTTGACCTTATCCAGGAAGGCAACATTGGCCTGATGAAGGCGGTGGACAAGTTTGAATACCGCCGCGGCTACAAGTTCTCGACCTATGCGACCTGGTGGATCAGGCAGGCGATCACGCGCTCGATTGCCGACCAGGCGCGCACCATCCGTATCCCCGTGCACATGATCGAGACGATCAACAAGATCGTGCGCACGTCGCGCCAGATGATGCACGAGATCGGCCGCGAGCCGACACCGGAAGAGCTGGCTGAAAAGCTGTCGATGCCGCTGGAAAAGGTGCGCAAGGTGATGAAGATCGCCAAGGAGCCGATCAGCCTTGAAACGCCGGTGGGCGACGAGGAAGACTCACACCTGGGTGATTTTATCGAGGACAAGAACGCCATTCTGCCGATCGATGCGGCCATTCAGGCCAACTTGCGCGAGACCACAACGCGGGTGCTGGCAAGCCTGACCCCGCGCGAGGAACGCGTGCTGCGCATGCGCTTTGGTATCGGCATGAACACCGACCACACGCTGGAAGAAGTTGGCCAGCAGTTCTCTGTGACGCGTGAACGCATCCGCCAGATCGAGGCAAAGGCACTGCGCAAGCTGAAACATCCAAGCCGTTCGCGCCGCTTGAGGTCGTTCCTGGATAACTGAGTCACTGGTGGTCGAACAGCTTTGGTG
>JBAUGO010000566.1:0-3557 GCA_049679775.1 Anderseniella sp. | reverse complement strand
GGCCATTTCCATGATGTTGGAGGTATGGCCTGACGTGACAACCGCAACCTTCTTGGCTCTTATGGTGCCACGACTGGTTTCAATACCAGCAATTGCCCCGCCATTACGGATCATGCCTGTTACTTCGCATTTCTGAATCACATCGACACCCATGGCATCAATTGCACGTGCATATCCCCATGCCAGAGCATCATGGCGTCCAGTGCCACCGCGCGGTTGGTAATAAGCGCCCAAAATCGGGTATCGAGCGGTTGGCGCGTCGTTGATGATTGGTACAATGCGCTTGACCTCGGCCGCATCAACCATTCGGCAATCAAGGCCTGCCAGCCTGTTGGCATGAGCAGTTCGCTGGAATGCCCGCAACTCATGTTGGGTCTGGCACAGCATCAACACACCACGTGGTGAGAACATGAGGTTGTAGTTCAGGTCCTGTGATAGCGTTTCATAGAGCGAACGAGAAAGCTCATAGATTGCGATAGACGGGTCTTGCAGGTAATTCGAGCGGATGATGGTTGTATTGCGGCCTGTGTTTCCACCACCAAGCCAGCCCTTTTCGACCACGGCCATGTTGGTAATGCCATGATTTTTGGCCAGGTAATAGGCAGTTGCAAGGCCGTGACCACCTGCGCCGACAATAACCACGTCATACTCGGCCTTGGGCTCCGGGCTGCGCCAGGCGCGATCCCAGTCCTTGTGGTAATTCAGGCCATTGCGTGCAAGGGAAAAAATCGAATACCGCTTCATCTTTACTCTTTCGACAAGCGCTCGCCCATATGGCGGCTCCTGATTGAGGGGGCAATCTAACAAACGCTATCGCAATCCACCAAGAATTTACGACATTCAATTCTGATACTGCGACATAAGCGCTATATTCAATACCTTTCGTAGGATCTGCCTCACTGATATGTAATTTGTACTTTGGGTAATTCAGTTGCTAAGTAGTGTCATGTTGTTGTGGATTTCATTCGCCGTTTTGACGGCCCTTGTGCTGATCGCACTTCTTTCTCCGTTTCGTAGACGTGAGGAGAATGCAACCGCAGTGCGTGCATCATATGATCTGGCTGTTTACAAGGACCAACTGGTTGAACTTGAACGTGACGAAGCTGCCGGACTGATAGCTGCGACCGAAGCAGAAGCTGCACGCAATGAAGTGTCGCGCCGTGTGCTGACAGCGCAAAGTGAAATGTCTGAAGCTGGTCATATGGCAAGGCCTGTACCTGCCTGGATATCCGTGGCAACCATTGTCGCTGTTCCTGTCATCGCGCTGGGTGGATACTTGTATATTGGCAGACCAGACCTTCCTGCTCAGCCATTTCAGGCGCGCATTGACAATACTCAACAGTCACCAGACATGGAGGCTATGGTCCTGCAGGTTGAACAACATCTGGAAAAAGAACCAAATGACGCTCGAGGCTGGTCGGTACTCGCACCGGTTTATATGAGGATGTCCCGATTTGCTGACGCAGCCAATGCATACCGTCGCGTGATAGCTATCTCTGGTCCAGATCCCAAGGTGCTGACCGATCTGGGTGAAACTATAGTTCTGGCCAATAAAGGGGTGGTCAGTAAGGAAGCGCGTGAAGTGTTCGAGGCTTCTGCCAAGGCGAACCCTGATCAAATGAAGGCCCGGTTCTATCTGGCTCTGGGTATGCAACAGGAAGGCAAAACCTCTGAGGCGCTGAAGAGTTGGAACGATATCCTTAAAGAAAGTCCGCCTAATGCACCGTGGCGACAAGTCGTTGAAAGTCAGATTACAGATGCCGGAGGTCAGTTACCCAAGGGGCCAGCCCTGACCGAAGAGCAAATGCAGGCAGGAAGCGAATTAAATGCCACAGACCGTACCGCCATGATACGGTCCATGGTGGACGGGCTGGACACTAAACTGGCCAACGATAGCTCTGACCTGGACGGCTGGTTACGGCTGGTTCGTGCTCGTATCGTACTGGGCGAAAAAGACAAGGCTGCCGATGCGTTGCGACGAGCCGCATCAGCGCTTAAGGATAATCCTGAAGCGATGGCGCAAATTGATGAAACCCGAAAGGCTCTTGGCCTTTGATGATGGGATGACGACTTTATGACAATGACACGCAAACAAAAACGCGGTGCTTTAATCGGTGCAGGTCTCGGGGCTCTTGGCCTTGCTGCAGGTCTTGTCCTTTATGCTCTGTCTGACACCATTACCTTCTTTTATACGCCAACTGATGTGGTCGAAAAGTCGGTAAAACCCGGCGTCAGATTCCGTCTTGGCGGGTTGGTAGCTGAAGGCTCCGTTATACGTGGCACGGGCGAAACCGTTACTTTCAGCGTTACGGACACTCAAGGTACTTTGCCAGTTACCTATGTCGGCATTCTGCCTGATCTGTTTCGCGAAGGACAAGGTATAATAGCTGAGGGGATGCTGAAGCCTGATGGTAATTTCTCGGCAGACACCGTGCTTGCCAAGCATGATGAAAACTACATGCCAAAAGAAGTTGCTGATGCTCTCAAGGCAAAGGGCGTTTGGAAAGAAGGCGAAGGGACACCTTCGACAGGTACAAAGCAATGATACCAGAGCTTGGACAATTCGCCGTAATATTGGCTTTTGTAACCGCACTTTATCAAGTTTGCGTGCCGATGTACGGTGCATGGCGTTCTGATAGCAGGTTGATGTCTGTTGCTGCACCTGCTGCAGGTTTACAGTTTGGACTCATAGCTATCGCATTTGCCTGCCTGACATGGTCCTATATTTCATCTGACTTTTCGGTTGAGAATGTTTTCAGGAACTCCCACTCCGACAAGCCGCTGATCTACAAGATTTCAGGAGTATGGGGAAATCATGAAGGCTCCATGCTCTTGTGGGTCATGATGCTGGCCCTATTTGGCGCAGCGGTTGCCGTGTTTGGTGGTAACTTGCCACCCAGCCTCAAGGCACGGGTTATAGCTGTCCAAGGGTCTATATCCGTAGCATTCCTGTCATTTATTCTGCTGACATCAAATCCATTTAATCGTCTTGATCCGGCACCTTTACAGGGTAGGGGGCTTAACCCGATCCTGCAGGACCCAGCACTCGCGATCCATCCACCATTGCTCTATGCGGGCTATGTCGGGCTTTCCATTGCCTTCTCGTTTGCTGTGGCAGCGCTGATCGAAGGCAAGGTTGACGCGGCCTGGGCACGCTGGGTCAGGCCATGGACACTTGCTGCATGGATGTTCCTTACCGCGGGCATCATGCTCGGGTCCTGGTGGGCTTATTATGAACTCGGTTGGGGTGGATGGTGGTTCTGGGATCCGGTTGAAAATGCGTCATTCATGCCATGGTTGATAGCGGCCGCTCTCTTGCATTCAGCAATCGTAGTGGAAAAGCGAAACGCCCTGAAGGTCTGGACTATTCTATTGGCTATTCTGGCCTTTTCACTCTCGCTTGTAGGTACATTCCTGGTGCGCTCCGGCGTGTTGACATCTGTACATGCGTTCGCGGTGGATCCGGCGCGTGGTGTCTACGTGTTGGGGATTTTATGTGTCTTCATCGGTGGTGCGTTGTCGCTCTACGCATGGCGTGCGCCGACCATCAAGGCTGG
>JBAUGO010000565.1:0-1511 GCA_049679775.1 Anderseniella sp. | reverse complement strand
GTTTTCACGTCGAAAACAACGAACGCCAATCACAGGTGCAAAACGCCTGTGCTGAACATCGAGTCTATTACGCTTCCAACCAACCAGGAGTTTCGAATGAGATTTTGCCGCGCACCCTTCTTAACAGCTGCCTTAGCAGTTACGTGCGGTCTAGCTGCACCGGCTGCCAAGTCGCTGCGAGCGCAAGAGCCAGTTGCGATAATTTCCATTGCCCCGCTCGACCGCTTCAACCAAGACATCAGCTACGTATTAGAAGCGGCCAACTTTGGCTCGCTGGCTCCGGTGTACTCGATGTATGGCGATTTCTACACCAAGGGAATCGACAAATCGAAACCGATTGGCATCCAAGTAACGCTTAACGGACAAGTACCTTCGCCGATCATCTGCATTCCTGTTACCAGCACAGAAGACCTCTTGGGCGCAATTGCTGGACTGGGAATTGAATCCGACGACCTTGGCGACGGAATGGTTGAAATCCTGCCGCCTAATGGACCAACGATATTCGGCAAAACAATGAATGGCTGGTTGTACCTAGCCCAATCCGAGGACGAACTGAGCGGAGCGTTGCCTGAAGACCCAGTTGCCATGCTCGGCAAACTCCCAGACACCTACACACTCGCGGTGCGACTAAGTGTCCAGGCGTTGCCTGAAGACATGAAGACCATGGTCGGCGAACAAATGCGTATCGGGTTTGCAAATGGAATGGCCGAGCAACCTGGACAGACCGACGAAGAAAAAGCGAAAGCTGCTGAAATGGGCGAAGCACAAATTGCACAGATCGAACAGTTGCTCACCGAGCTAGACCAAGTTTTCTTGGGTTGGTCGATCGACGCGAGCAAGCAACTGACGTTCTTCGATGTCGGAGCACAATTCCTTGAAGGCTCAAAGTTGGCTGCCCAAGCGGACTTGGCTGCTAATACTACAACAGATTACAAGTCACTCGTGTTGCCAAATTCGGCCGTAAGCTTCCGCTTCGCTTCCGAAATCCCGGAATCAGATCGCCCACTTGCGATTCAGAATTTCCGGAATTCAATGGAGCAAGGCGCTGCTGCTGCTGACAAACAAGACCTACCACCTGAGCTTAAGGAACTGCTAACAGGATTGCTCGACGGCCTAGGCGCTATCGCAGAAAAGACCATCAACGAAGGCAAATTTGACGGCGCAGGCAGCTTGAGCTTGGCCGACAGCACACCACGTCTGCTAATCGGCGGTCGCGTTGCTGACGGTGCAGCACTCGCAGCTGAATTCAAGAAGCTAGCCGCTGGCCTTCCACCTGAAGCAGCCAACGACATCACTTTTGATTTCGACTACGAAACATACAACGGCATGAACCTGCACCGGATTACCACCAAGGTGAAGATCGCCGATCCAGCGGCCAAGCAGATGTTCGGAGATCAAATCGAACTGATCATCGGAACGTCCGACAAGGGCTTCATGGTCTCAATGGATCCATCCGGCGACGCAGCTGTCAAATCGGCTGTTGATGCAATGGCCAACAGCAAGAACGAAGC
>JBAUGO010000564.1:0-6205 GCA_049679775.1 Anderseniella sp. | reverse complement strand
CAGCATCATGGTGCCTTTCAGATGGTGTATTATGCCCACCATTATGACTGGAACCAGTACGAGCGCGAAAAATTTGCCGAAGAGCCATATTATCAATCGTGTGTCGATTTCTGTGAATACTGGGATCAGGCAAGTTTTGATCCAGACTTTGACACCTTGCCGCTGGAATTCTTTGAGCCAATGATCCGGGAGGTATTTGCCCGCCACCCCTATGGCGAAGCAACGATTCAACCGGGAGTAAAATCACCTTTGCGCAACGACAAGGTGGCGGCAGAACGAGCGGCGTGATATTGCCTTAAGCATGACCCAAAGCATCACAATCCTCGACAAGCTAATTTCGTTCAATACTGTTAGTCGTGATTCAAACCTCGCTTTGATTGATCACGTGGCCAATCTGCTGGAACCGTTAGGTTTCAGCATCATGCTTGCGCCATCGGAAGACGGTCGGAAGGCCAATCTCTATGCCTCCATAGGGCCTGAGGATAGAGCCGGCATTGTATTATCAGGCCACACCGACGTCGTGCCTACCGAAGGACAGAACTGGTCGTCTGATCCGTTCGTCATGCGTCGCGACAATGGTCTTCTCTATGGTCGAGGCACGGCGGACATGAAAGGTTTCATTGCCTGCTGCCTGGCGCTGGCACCTGAAATGGCACGCTTGAAAGACAAGCTGAGCGCTCCCATCCACTTTGCATTTTCCTATGACGAGGAAATCGGCTGTGTTGGCGTGCGTCGCCTTATCGACATGCTTGAACCCGTAAGTCCCAAGCCACGGTGCTGTATCATCGGCGAGCCTACACTCATGCAGGTGGTCACTGCACACAAGGGCAAGGCAGGTGAGCGCGTCGTTTGCACCGGTCTTGAAGCACACTCATCTCTTGCTCCCCAGGCCATAAATGCCGTTCATCTAGCGATTGATCTCATCAATGAAATCCGCTCCATTCAAGCCGATATTGTTGAAAATGGCACCAAGGATGGTGACTATGATGTGGCCTATACGACCTTGCACGCGGGCAACCTGCATGGTGGGGAAACACTCAACATTGTGCCAAACCTTGCAAGGTTCGAGTACGAAATCCGTCACTTGCCCGCAGATGACCCTAGCGCACTAATCGAACTCATTCACAAAAGGGCTGACGAGCTGGTTCATGAAGCGCGAAAAATTTTTGCTGGTGCTGATATTAAGTTCTCACCGGGTACGCATTATCCAGCACTCGATACTGCTCCTGATGCGGATGTGGTCAATTATGTGAAGTCGCTGACCGGTGGCAACTCAACTGGTAAAATTACGTTCGGCACAGAAGGTGGACTGTTTCAGACCCGGCTCGGCATCCCAACCGTGGTATGCGGACCTGGCTCGATTGGTGTCGCGCACAAGCCGGACGAATATATCGCAGAGAGCGAAATGGCTGCGTGTGACCGCATGTTGGCAAAGTTGCTGGTCGACCTGACCAGTTGATGAGAGCTTGAGAATGGTCAGGCAAGTAACCTGCCCCGTTTGACAGGTTGCTTATGCCGTTTTCTTTCTGGATAAATTCGCTCTTATATCAGTGTAGAAAGTTCCAAACGAAAGAAACATTGTCTTGAGCACCTCATTTCCTCACCTGTTCACTCCACTTTCCATCGGCCCCCACACATTGCCGAACCGCATCCTGATGGGATCCATGCACACAAATCTGGAAGAACAAGGCAAGGAAGGGTTTAAGCGCCTGGCAGCATTCTATGGCGAACGTGCCCGTAATGGATGTGCGCTTATGGTGACAGGAGGTTTTTCACCAAATCGCGAAGGCTGCCTTGGTGGTGATGGCGGATACATCGTCGAGGATGATGCAATCATCCACAAACCTATCACTGACGCAGTTCATGCGGCAGGCTCTCGCATCCTGTTGCAATTACTGCATGCCGGTCGATACGGTTATCACAGCGAGATTGTTGCACCCTCGCCGATCAGATCACCGATCAACAAGGACACACCACGCGAACTGAGCGAAGCTGATATTGAGCGTACAATTGCTGACTATGGTAACGCCGCCAGGATCGCGAAAAATGCCGGGTACGACGGTGTTGAGATCATGGGCTCGGAAGGTTATCTTTTGAATGAATTTACTGCACCCCACACCAACAAGCGGACCGACCGCTGGGGTGGTTCATTTGAAAACCGTGTTCGCTTGCCGCTTGAGGTCATCAAGGCCGTTCGCGCTGCTACCGATGATGACTTCATTGTCATGTATCGCCTATCCGTGCTCGACATAATTGAAAATGGCAGCCCGTTTGAAGAGGTTAGAGCGCTTGCAAAACTTGCTGAAAAGGCAGGTGCAAACATACTGAATTCAGGCATAGGCTGGCACGAAGCGCGCACTCCCACCATCGCGCAAGCAGTGCCGCGTGGAGGATGGTCGTGGGCCACGGCACGGTTGATGGGAGAGGTTTCCATACCGCTGATCGCAACCAACCGCATCAACACACCTGAAAAAGCTGAACAAATCATCGCAGAAGGCCATGCAGACATGGTGTCGATGGCACGGCCTTTTCTGGCTGATGCCGGCTTCGTGGCCAAAGCGCAGTCGGGTCGTCAAGATGAAATCAACACCTGTATTGCATGCAATCAGGCCTGTCTTGATCACTATTTCAAGGGCAAGGAAGCAACTTGCCTGGTCAATCCGCGCGCCTGCCGTGAAACACAATTCAACTGGCCTGCCCCGTTACAACAAAAAACCATTGCCATTGCAGGAGGTGGTGTTGCAGGTCTTTCATGTGCAATCACGGCGGCAGAACGCGGTCACAAGGTGACCTTGTATGAAGCCTCCGGCCAGCTTGGAGGGCAGTTTCTACTGGCCCGCAACATTCCCGGCAAGGAAGAGTTTGACGAGACCCTGCGCTACTTCAACAACCGTCTGAAAGCCTTTGGCGTAACTGTCAAATTGAGTACAAGAGCGGATGCAAGGATGCTGTCTGGGTATGATGAGGTTGTCCTTGCAACCGGTGTGATAGCGCGAAAACCGGACATTACTGGTGCTGACCACCGTTCAGTGATGACTTACGACGAAGTCTTGTCAGGAAGAAAAAGACCGGGCAAGCGTGTTGCGGTCATCGGTGCAGGTGGCGTGGGTGTTGATGTTGCGGTTTATCTCGTTGAAAAAGGACACTCCCCTCACCTTGATACAGACAGTTTCCGCGCACGATGGGGTGTTGACCAACCTCCAGAAAAATCCGAGCCTGCCCACATTGTAACCCTCCTGCAACGCTCTGATGGGCGGATGGGCAATGGTCCTGGCAAGACGACAGGATGGGTGCACGGAATATCCTTGCGCAAGGCAGGTGTTGAGATGATTGCAGGGGTGCATTACCGCAAAATCGACGATGCAGGCCTGCATATCACGGTGCAAGGCCAGGATCGATTGATTGAATGTGATACAGTTATTCTTTGTGCTGGCCAATCATCCCTAATTGACGTCAATCTACCTGATGCCCACATTATCGGTGGGGCACGCCTTGCAGGTGAACTGGATGCCCAGCGCGCCATTGAAGAAGGTTATCTGCTTGGTTCCAGATTATAGATCACCTGGTACGCCATAACTTGGTGCAACAGATGGATTAATGGCGCGGTCGAGATAAGCCTGCATTTCAGGTTCATAGCGCTGCCAAAGCTGGCGCAGTTTCGCTATAGGGTCTTCGTCATCCCAGTCACAGCGCAATGAAACCAGCGGAAACCTTGTGGTCCCTGCAACCAGAAGCGCTGCAGAATGAACATCGCCTTCCTCACCACCAGCCGCAACACCAGCCTCTAACGATCGCAATAAACGTTCTGCAAGATGCTCGTTTGCGTTATCAGCGAAGGCCCTGGTCATGGCACCGGGGACTTCACTGGTAGACAACAGGTTACCCGCGGCAATTGCATTCACACCTTCAGAAACGGCATTGGTTCCCAAGATGTTAGCCCCGGTAAAATGGCCTATCCTTCCGCTGGCATCTACTGCCAATAGCTGCCTGTAGGCTATAAATTCACGCCCTTTTGTTACCGCTTCAACAGCTTCAGTTGCCGATTTTCCCGTTTCCATATGGTCCAGTAATTCAGGACCAAGATTTGGGTCGGTTACATTTTGTGTAGCAACAGCACCCACCCCGGCTCGTACGTGAGGGCAACGTGCACCAACGCATATGGACGACGTTGTTATGGCCACGCCAAATTGACCAGTCCGGCTACAATGGCCCGCGATGGAAAAGGTCATTCGGCTGCTACCCGTTCTTGAACGGTCTCAGGCCGACATAGCCTACTGACCAGGTATTTCTGAAAGTCATGGATTTCACGTTCCAGGTAGCTGAGTGGTCCAGCTTGCGCCAACGCACCGTGAGCCCCCTTGAATATTCCTTCCACGACAAAGCGATCTTCCTCGTTGACGTGATCAAAGAAGGTGATGAGGTCCTTCAATGCTGCCTCGCGGTTCGGAAATGCATCGATCCGCTCAGGAGCCAACGCCACACCAAAGCGTACATGAACTTCACCTACACCTTTCGGCCTCAAGCTCAGATACCACACATGATCAGGGGCCAGCACATACATGTGGCACGGGAAAACAGTTGGCATGATGGAAGTATAGCGCCAGCGACCCTCAAGATAGTCGTTACCTTCTGCGGCCAGGCCATAGGTTGCCGTCTCACCCTTGGTAAAAGTTTGCCAGGTAAAATGCTCGCTGACCTCAGTCGGGAAAACTGTATCATCAAGTCCAATCCACTGACCAACAGTTGCCTTGTGAGCTACCGGCAAGTGATACCCTTCCATGAAGTTTTCAGTCAGCAGTTTCCAGTTTGTCTGCCAGACGTGTTCCTGCGTGCCACAGGGGATATATTGATCCATGCGAAACTGCGCCACAAAGTCATTTAGTGGAGCGAGTAATTCGGACACAGGGCGGGCATGTTCGTTCAAGGTGATGTAGATCCAGCCATTCCAGATTTCGGTTCGCACTTGTGGCAAACAAAAATCCTGTCGGTTGAAAACCTCTGTCTTTTCCATGTGAGGTGCGCCACGCAACGTACCATCGTGATTATATGTCCAGGCGTGATAGGGACATACGATAGATTTAGTATTTCCATATCCTTCCAGCAACTGCATCATGCGATGACGACAGACATTGGAAAACGATTTTATGGAGCCATCCTTCTGACGAATTGAGAATACAGGCTGGTCACCTATTGAAAACGTTACATAGTCGCCGGGGGTTGCAATGTCAGCAGCAAGCCCCGGACAATGCCACTCCTTTTCAAAGATTTCGCGCAATTCCAAATCCAGAATGGCAGGATCAACATAAAGCTGAGGTGGTGAGCTGAACGCCTTTTCAATTGGCGCGCTGGCTGTAGACTTGAGCTTTTCCAATGTTTCACTAAGGTTCATGGCTTTGTACCTTTTAACTCAATCTGGAATGACAGCTGTCACTTCAATTTCAACAACCCATTCTGGGCGCGCGAGAGCTGGCACCACAATCCCCGTTGAACAGGGATACACGCCCGCAAGCCACTTGCCCATTTCCTGGTACACCGCCTCACGATAACGAATGTCAGTGAGATATACGACTATGCGGCAAATGTGAGCAAGCTCTGAACCCGCCTCTTCAAGAAGCATCTTGATGTTCTGCATGGTCTTCTCTGTCTGTTTACCGGCATCGCCAACATGCAGGCTCTCTCGTGTTTCAAGGTCCTGGGCAACCTGTCCGCGCAAGAAAATCATTGTACCACGTGCCACCACCCCTTGCGAAAGATCGTTGGAAAGGTTCTGCTCGGGATAAGTTTCCTTGGTGTTGAAAGGTCTGATGCGTTTATGCACAGGCATTGATTGGGCACTCCGGTTTGAATTTCGATTATTAGGTCCAGAAACAGCCTGCCAACACAAGCACGATTTACAAAACCTGTGAGATGAAATTGACAAAACCAGAGACCAACAAGAAACATGTAACGATTATCGGTGCAGGCATCATCGGCACGTCGTCGGCAATCTTTCTACAAAGGGCAGGATTTGCTGTGACAATTATTGACAAGGTTCCGCCTGGAGAAGGTGCGTCCTTTGGCAATGCGGGTGGTGTCGTCGTGTCCTCCATCATGCCGACTGTGCATCCGCGCATGTTACTGAAAATTCCAGGCTGGTTACTCGACCCCAAGGGACCCATAACTGTGCGCTTGCGGCACCTGCCAAAAGCGTTGCCCTGGCTTATGG
>JBAUGO010000563.1:0-4030 GCA_049679775.1 Anderseniella sp. | reverse complement strand
CTACTACCTATCTCTTCGCTACTTGGAGCGGCGGTTATCGCGCCATCAAACAAGCGGTGCGCGAACTGATTGCCATGGATCGCTATTTCAACAGTCTGATTGCTATTTGATTGCTAGAGCAATTCGGCACAATTCTGAAAATCACTAAATTATTGATTTTATTGGCGCACCCGACAGGATTCGAACCTGTGACCTCTGCCTTCGGAGGGCAGCACTCTATCCAGCTGAGCTACGGGTGCCAGAACGCCAATGAATTTTCATATAACCTACATCTCTTCTCGCAGCAACGATTCACAAAGCTGCCTCTTGCTTTGACTTGCCGAATTGCAGCACCTTGTATTTGAGCCTGTGATAAGCAAACTCAATGTTCTCGCGCGCCAGCAATATTCTGGCAATAACTACAAAAGCCCCAGTAACGAGGAAAAACATGGAACGTAACGGTGGTGAGCTTCTTGTTGCATGTCTTAAGTCGCTTGGAGCGCGCACCAGTTATGGCGTGCCTGGTGAAAGCTATCTCGCTGTTCTGGATGCCTTGCATGACACAAAAGGGGCTCTTGATTTTATTCTATGCCGCAATGAGGGGGGTGCATCGTTCATGGCTGCGGCCCATGGCAAGCTCACCGGCACACCGGGCATATGTTTTGTTACCAGAGGCCCTGGTGCCACCAATGCCTCGATCGGCGTACATACAGCCATGCAGGATTCATCGCCCATGATCCTGTTTGTTGGCCAGGTCGGCACTGACCAGCGCGAGCGCGAAGCATTTCAGGAAATCAATTATCGCAAGTTTTATGGTGATGTGGCCAAGTGGGTCACCGAGATAGACCAGGTTGAACGCATTCCGGAACTGGTATCGCGTGCCTGGAGTATGGCTTTGTCAGGTCGACCAGGTCCAGTGGTGGTTGCACTGCCGGAAGACATGCTGACGAGCAACACATCAGTTTCTCCCTGCCTGCCGGTAGCCATTGCAGAAGCAGCCCCTCCCATTGAAGCCATTACAGCCATGGAAATGGAACTTGAAAAGTCACGCCGCCCCCTGATCATCATGGGTGGTGGTGGCTGGGTGGAATACGGCTCGCGTGCCCTTCAGGTTTTTGCAGAAACCAATGATATTCCCGTTCTGGCAGCATTCAGGTTCCAGGACAGGTTTGACAATCTCAGCGAGGTGTACGCTGGCGATGCAGGCGTTGGCATGTTCGCCCAGACCAGAAAACTTGTGGCCGAGGCGGATCTGATCCTGGCGGTGAATATTCGCTTTGGTGAAATGACAACGGATGCATGGTCACTTCTGGATGTGCCCAACCCCAAACAACGAATTGTCCACGTTCATCCTTCAGAACGCGAGCTTGGCAAGATTTATGCAGCTCATGTGCCTATTCAATCAGGACCGAACAATTTTGCACGTGCCGTTGAAAACGTGAAAGCCAGTCAACCATCAAGGTGGTCTGCATGGCGCGCTGAGGCACGTGCAGGTTATCTTGCCTATGTGGATGCGCCCGTTCAACCAGGCCAGGTGGACATGGTGGCAGTAATGGCTCATCTTCGAGACGTTCTGCCGGAAGATGCTATCTTGACCAATGGTGCGGGTAATTTCGCAACCTGGCCCAACAGGTTTTTCAGGTTCGGGCCGAAACATCGACTGCTGGCGCCACAAAGTGGTGCAATGGGCTATGGCGTGCCCGCTGCCATCGCTGCCAAGGTGAACCAGCCTGAAACCAGGGTTGTTTGTTTTGCTGGTGATGGTGATTTTCAGATGAACTGCCAGGAACTTGGCACCGCTATGCAGGCAGGGGCACAACCCATCATTCTTATTTTGAACAACGGCACCTATGGTACGATCCGCATGCATCAGGAAAAAACCTATCCGGCTCGCGTATCAGGTACAGAATTGAAGAACCCCGACTTTGCCGCATTGGCACGCGCTTATGGTTTTCATGCAGAGCGGGTGGAAACAACAGCTGAATTTGCGGCTGCCTTTGAGCGCGCGTGTGCATCAAAAACAGGCGCGGTGCTGGACCTGAACACGTCAATTGAGGCCCTGTCCCCCAGGCAAACCCTGTCCCAGATGCGGGCAGCGGGTGAAGCTGCACGTAACGCCCGGAAATAGGTCTGGACCGTTTGTCTCATATAAGTTATACGCTGGCGCAACATCAGCCATAGCTGGTGTTTTTCATGGCCTGTGCTGGACGACATCCCGGCGCCAGGCGTCACATCTCCTCTAAATGAAAGGATTGTCCGATGTCGATTACGCCTGAGCGCAAGAACGAGCTCGTCAAGGAATATGCTACCAAGGACGGTGACACAGGGTCACCAGAAGTACAGGTCGCCATACTGACCGAGCGCATCAAAAATCTGACAGAACACTTCCAGACACACAAGAAAGACAATCACTCGCGCCGTGGCTTGCTCAAGCTTGTAAGCCAGCGCCGCAAGCTGCTTGATTATGTCAAGGTGCGCGACGAACCAAGGTACAAGACAATCATCGAACGTCTTGGCATTCGCCGCTAAAATCAATCACAACAGCCGGGTGGTTTCCAGACAGGAAAGCCACCCGTTTCCCCTTTTTAAAGTACCCAATGGCAATAGGGCCGGGTGCTGTCGGTTCGCACAGGGGAACCTTGGCACTGGCCTTAAACAGGCATGCTGACAGAACCGGAATGTAAGGAAATAAATAGATGTTCAATATCCATGTAGAAGAAATCGAATGGGCCGGTCGCACGTTGCGCCTGGAAACCGGTCGCGTTGCCCGTCAAGCTGACGGCGCTGTATTGGCGACTTATGGCGAGACCACAGTGCTCGCAACCGTTGTTGCCGAAAGACAGGCAAAGCCTGGTATGGATTTTTTCCCGCTGACAGTTAACTATCAGGAAAAGACCTACGCTGCTGGCAAGATCCCTGGTGGTTTTTTCAAGCGCGAAGCACGCCCCTCTGAAAAGGAAACCCTGGTTTCCAGGTTGATTGACCGGCCGATCCGTCCCCTGTTTGCCAAGGGCTTCAAATGTGAAACACAAGTCATTGTAACTGTTCTCAGCCACGATCTGGAAAATGACCCGGACATCGTTGCCATGGTTGGTGCTTCTGCTGCACTTTGTTTGTCTGGCGCTCCTTTCATGGGTCCGATTGGTGCGGCGCGTGTTGGCTATATTGATGGTGAATACGTTATCAATCCCACACTTGACCAAATGCCTGATTCTGTTCTGGATCTTGTTGTGGCCGGAACAACTGATGCTGTGTTGATGGTTGAATCAGAAGCTCAGGAGCTTTCGGAAGAAGTGATGCTCGGTGCTGTCATGGAAGGCCAAAACAGCTTCCAGCCGATCATAGAAGCGATCATTCGACTGGCTGAGCGCGCGGCGCGTGAACCACGTGACCACGAACCGGAAGATAACTCCAAGCTGCAGGCCGCTGCCAAGAAAATCGCAGGCAAGGACCTGGAAAAGGCATATGCCATCGCCGGCAAGGAAGAACGTCGCGATGCTATCTCCGCCGCCAAGGCAAAGGTAGTTGCCGAACTTTGCAATCCCGATGATGAGACAGCTCCTTTGCCAAACAAGATCGGCGAAGTGTTCAAAGCCCTTGAGGCAGACATCGTTCGCGGTCAAATCATCAAGACTAAATCCCGCATCGATGGTCGCGGTCTTTCTGACGTTCGTCAGATCAAGTGCGAAGTTGGTGTCCTGCCGCGTACGCATGGGTCGGCCTTGTTTACCCGCGGTGAAACGCAGGCGCTGGTCGTAACCACACTGGGAACAGGTGATGACGAGCAGTTTATTGATGCTCTGGAAGGCACCTACAAGGAAAACTTCCTGTTGCACTACAACTTCCCGCCATACTCGGTTGGTGAAACAGGCCGAACAGGCTTTACCGGTCGACGCGAAATCGGTCACGGCAAACTTGCCTGGCGCGCGGTACATCCGATGTTGCCAACAAAGGAAACCTTCCCCTATAACATGCGTGTTGTATCGGAAATTACCGAATCCAACGGTTCATCCTCAATGGCTTCTGTCTTTGGTGCATCCCTGTCCATGAT
>JBAUGO010000562.1:0-6328 GCA_049679775.1 Anderseniella sp. | reverse complement strand
ACATAAGCTTGTTTGACCTGGCCAGACTTCAGGGCGTCACAAATCTCTTGAGCCTCTTTGATCTTGTCTTCATTGGCTAAAACCAACACAGCGCCAGAATTGGCCGCAAGACCAATGTTCTTGTCATTGGCGCCACCCAGATGAAGCAAGCACATCTGATACACCTGATCCATGGCATTAAGGGCATTTGCCATCGTGGTTCCGCTTAGTGCATCAGGGGTCAAATCTCCGAAAGTGCCTGCGGTCATGATTTGAAGCTGAGACATCCGGTCTCTGACAATTGCATCTGAAAAACCTGCCTTGCCGGATACAACATCGAACAGTCCCTTGCCGCTTGATTGCAAATCCAGGACTTCAAAACCAGGTTTACTGACGCTGGCATCAACCAAAACGGTCTTGGTTCCCGCTACCGCAAGCAAACGTCCCAGTGCAAGCGTAAGTGACATCCCATCAAGCGGTGATGTGGTCAAATTTATAACGGCAAGCCGCTTGATTTTATGAACTCTGGACAATTCCAATGCCGTTGAAAACACCGGTTCCAAAGTCTTGCGATAAGTATTCGACGCGTCTGATAGACCATGACCTGTCGCATGGATTGCCAGCATGGGAGTGGCCATCGCCGAAACAACGGTCAATGCATTCGGAAACAGTGCAGCAGGTGTTTGCTGCACCATCCCAGAAGACTGAGCAGGAGGTGGCGAATGAAGCACCGCGCTTGGTGGCGGAGCGGATGCCACACCTGCACCAAATGATGGTGTCGTTGTATGAGTTGTAACAGTTTGTGCTGGGGTCAACTCCAACGCTTCATTACGATTAGCGACCCGTGAGGTCATGGAGTTGCTCATCGAAGCAGCCGAAGACATCACCTCAACAACAAAGGCAAGTCCCAGAGCGATCATGAAACCACCAACTGTGGCCAGCAACATGATTGGCCCTTTTTTGGGGAAAGATGGGATAGCGGGTTCGCCTGCGCCAGATATTATTCTGCCAAGACCTGGTTGAGTTGAAATATCCTGACGTGAGCTGGCATCGGTAAAACGAACCAGGAATGTTTCCAGCAGACTCCGGTTGGCACTGGCCTCACGTTCAAGTTCACGCAAACGCACATCGTCTGCGCCTGTCTCGGATGTTTCCTTTTTCAATTGATTGAGATTGGCGCGCAAGCTTTGCTCGCGTGCAGCAGCAATCTTTGCTTCCTGCTCCAAGCGTTCAACAACCTTGAAAGCCTCATTGCGAAGTTGACTGTTCAAGTCCTGAATTTCGCGGTTTACAGCAACAATCCTGGGATGATTATCAAGATAGATCGTGGATAGTTCTGCCTTGGAACGGGTAAGCTGCACTTGTTGTTCGCGCAGGCGCTGTATCAAGGGTGATGCCAGAACATCTGAAGACGTATCAACGGTACCGGTAGTCCGCAACAATTCGCGAATGGAGTCAGCCTTGGCTTTCGCATCAGAGTGTGCAGCTGACGCCAAAATGATTTGCGAGTTGAGCGACGATAATTCTTCATTGCTCAGTTTGGCTTGTGCACCTCTGAACAAACCCGCCTCTGCACGGAACTTCTCAACAGCTGTTTCTGAATCCACTACCTTCTTGCGCAAATCTTCAATCTGAGCCTGCAGCCAGTCCCGTGCCTGCCCCGTTGGCTCATTGAGCGTCTTTTTGGAGAAGCTCACATAATAAGTGGCAATCTGATTTGCGACCATTGCCGCAAGTTTGGGATCACCCGCCTCAAACTCAATCTGAAGTACGGATGATTGTGGAATTGCATATGTCGTCAACCCGTCATAGTAGCTTTGCAGAGTGCGCTGCTCGAGCGACAAAGTTGCAGGATCAGTCTTGAAGCCAAAATTAATGAGAATGCTGCCAAGCGTTCCAATCCCTTTTTTAAGAGGGTCAAACTCATCAAGCTCAGATAGTTTCAGGTCATTAATGACACGCAACGCGAGGTCTCGCGAACGTACAACCTCAACTTGCGATGTGATATCTCTATCGCTCAAGGACGATAACTCGTTGCGATCCTGACCAACGCGAGCAAATGGTGAATCCTGCCTTTCGATCAATACTTGCGATGAGGCTGTATAGACTGGGTCCACATTATTGACGAACCAGTAACTGGCAAAAGCACACAAAGCCGTGAACAAGGCGATAGAAACCCACCGCCTCGCAATACCCTTGAGAACATCTCTAACGTCTATAAACGCGACTGAATCCATCACTTTGCTTCTTATTTGCCCAAGCGGGAATCATGCATGGGCTTTCATTTGTTATGGCAATGTGAACTTTCTTGGTAACCAATGGATTAACATATGCCAGATTTTGGCATTTTTGCCCGTGCTTTAACAGCTTGCTAACCATGCTGGTTTACTTTTGCGACTATCAACGTTGTCAAAAGGCACTGATCGATGGGCACATCGTGGCTTGCCAAAAATTAAGTGATCGATGTGCGTATGAAGAAGATACTATTGGTACTGGCAAGCATCGTGATTTCAGGATGTGCGCAAACATGGGAGGATAATCCCCCCATGACTGCGCCTGGAGGAAGAGGCCTCACCCCACAAGGTTCAACTGGTGAGTTTCCTGAGTACACCTCCTCCATTCAACACCAGCCGGCCTATAACTCAAGTGGTCCTGTGCAACCCTTTGGTGCATCAGGTGAAGTGGCCTCTTATGAATTTGAGGCTGGATACCGTATTGGTGCAGGAGATCGCCTCACTATCCGTGTGCTCGGTCAACCGGACCTCACGGGAGATTATCTGGTTGACGGTGAAGGCAATATTTCAATGCCTCTGGTTCGCACACTGCCAGTGGCTGGGCTTTCCACGCAGGCTATCGAGCAGGCAATCACCTCAAAGCTTCAGCAAGGGTTTCTTCGTCAGCCAAGTGTTTCAGTTCAGCTTGCTGTTGCACGGCCATTTTATATTCTGGGCCAGGTCTCTCAAGGCGGCAGTTTCTCCTATCGCCCTGGAATGACGGTACAAAGCGCTATAGCAATGGCTGGTGGCTACTCTGCACGCGCTGACCACAACAGTGTGCTCATTACGCGCAAACTGCTGAACGGGACAAAGACAAGCAAGGTTCCAGTTACCACGCAGCTTTACCCGGGCGACATCATATATGTTCGTGAACGCTGGTTCTGAGCTAGCGGAGCAAGGCAACATGCGGATATTACACATATTTCGCGCCCCGGTTGGTGGCCTGTTTCGCCACGTTCGCGATCTCGTTCGCGGTCAGGCGGCCCTTGGTCATGACGTAGGCATGATTTGCGATTCCAGCACCCAGGATACACTTTCAGGGCAACTGCTCAAGGAAATTGAAACGCTCTGTTCACTTGGTGTGCATCGGGTAGCCATGTCGCGTATGCCAGGTTTGGGCGATGTAAAATGCGCCGCTTCAATTGTGACCACCTGCAAACAATTGAGACCTGATATCGCTCACGGCCATGGATCAAAGGGGGGCGTATATGCACGCCTTGCCGCCGCACGCCTTGGAGCGAAAGCGGTTTATACACCTCATGGTGGTGTGCTTCATTATAACTGGGCAAGTCTGGCAGGGTTCATGTTCCTGTCAGCTGAAAAGGCCCTGCTAGCCAGAACACATGGTCTGGTCTTTGTGTGCCATTATGAGAGAAACCTGTTCGAAGCCAAACTTGGTCTTGGTCGTGCCAGCCATACAGTTGCCCATAACGGGTTGTGGCCGGAAGAATTTGTTGAAGTTCCACTTGAGCCTGATGCCAGGGACATCATCTTTGTTGGTGAACTGCGCGCGCTCAAGGGTATCAATGAATTGCTGGAAGCCTTGGTGTTCTTGAATAAATCAAGGTTGGTCACAGCGACCATCACAGGGTCCGGTCCGGACGAAGCAGCACTCAAAACCAAGGCAGAGGAACTTGGCATCGGCGACAAGGTGCATTTCACCGGAGCCCTGCCCGCCCGTACAGCTTTTGCAAAGGGTTGGCTGATGGTCATCCCGTCACGCGCTGAATCGTTTCCCTATATAGTTCTGGAAACAGTTGCCGCTGCAAAGCCACTCATCACCACCAATGTGGGCGGTATATCGGAAGTACTGGCCAAAGATACACTTGCACAACCCAATGATCCATCAGGCCTGGCCCAACTGATTGAGGCCGCTCTCATGGATCGCGATGGTGCAAATGCAACTGCGAAATCACTTGCCATTGATTTCAGCAACACTATTTCCGCACAACAAATGACCCAAAAGATAACTGACTTTTACAAAACACTGCTTTGAGTGTTTCCAGTATGCCGCCTTGGCTATACGGCACTTGCGTCATAGGTCGCTGGCGCATTTCCCATCCCACGTTAATCAAACCTTAACCACATAATTAACCTTGAGCAGACACCTCCTGATTGTGGCCTGCTGCTTGCTTCATCTCCTGGCAGATATCAACTTGTTGACCTTTGCTGGGACAATTTTGCAAGATGAAACACGTCAATAATCCTGAAAACATCATTTCAACCAATGCTCCGTCTGATTTGTTTGAAAGTAAAACAGTCAACCCGACTGAGTATCGTCTGGAATGGTTGAACTCCATCAAGGAGAGATCAGATGGGCGATTATCGCAGTCTCTGTTGATCGGCAGCCTGCAAGCGGCAGATGCCCTCATTATCGCAATGATCGGTACGCTAATCTTTCTTGGTTATGTGGGACCACTGGAGTTTGAACAGTCACGTCATTATTGGATGATGATTGCACTTGCTGCCATAATCGGCCCCATTTGCCTGCAGATCAGTGGTGCATATATGCCGACAACCATTGCAACCACGGTCAGTCAAACCGTTCGCATCCTTGCTGTGATCAGTTGCCTGTTTCTGACGGCCATGTCTGCCATTTTCCTCTTGAAACTGGGAATGGAATTTTCCCGTATATGGCTTGTTACATGGACCGCAGCTTCGGGCGTGGCAATATGTGCCCTGCATTTGATTATGCGTTATATGATGAAGCGCTGGCACAAATTGGGTCGCCTTAGTACCCGCGTTATTGTCGTGGGTGGTGGCGAACCAGCCGAGCAACTGATCAAATCGATACAGAGCACGCCAGACAGTTTTGTGGAAGTAGTCGGTCTGTTTGATGACCGGACCGATACTCGCTCACCAGAATTGATCGGGCAGTTGCCGAAGCTTGGCAAGGTATCTGAATTGGCCGAGTTCGCCCGAACCTATGGTGTGGACATGCTGGTTATCACCCTGCCCCTCACAGCTGAAAACAGGCTCCTGCAAATCATGCGACACTTGTGGGTTCTGCCGGTTGATATTCGACTGTCCGCCCATACTCAACGGCTGCGTTATCTGCCACGCGCCTATTCATGGCTTGGCAACATACCGATGATTGATGTCTTCGATAGACCCTTGCGCGACTGGAGCCTCGTGGTCAAAACCATCGAAGACAAGCTCATTGCCTCTCTTGCAGTGATTGCTTTCGCCCCGGTCATGATTGCTGTCGCCATTGCAATCAAGCTTGAAAGCAAAGGCCCTGTCATCTTCAAGCAGGTGAGGTATGGCTTCAACAACAAGCCGATAAATGTATTCAAGTTTCGCTCCATGTACACTGACATGTGCGATGCATCGGCAAGCAGGCTTGTCACCCGCGATGATCCGAGAGTGACCCGTGTGGGCAAGTTTATCCGCAAGACTTCACTTGATGAATTACCCCAGTTTTTCAATGTATTGCGGGGCGATCTTTCACTTGTCGGTCCGCGCCCTCATGCCCATCATGCCAAAGCAGCCAACCTTCTTTATGATGATGTGGTTGATGGTTACTTTGCCCGCCACAAGGTCAAACCCGGCATTACTGGCTGGGCACAGATAAATGGTTGGCGCGGAGAAACCGATACCGAGGAAAAAATCCAACGCCGGGTAGAGTTTGATCTCTATTATATCGAGAACTGGTCATTGTTGTTTGACCTGCAGATAATCGCCTACACGCCATTTGCCCTGTTGAAGACCGATAACGCCTATTGAATTGGTTCAACCCAAGCTGGTGATAACCTGCCAGTAAGGTTTGGAGGCTAAAACATGGTTAATGATTTGCAACCAATCGGATAATCCTCGTGTTCTGTAGGTGGTCCGACAGCCTGTGACACCATATGAGCACTGCTACGTACGCAGCATCTGATCACGCCGAACGCCACCAGCCTGCGATTTCGATGGATCGCCTGCAAAGGATTTGTCTCTGGCTGATGATTGCATCAGGTTTTGCAGTCTCCTTCGAGCCTGCCCCTTATTAAATACTATTTGTGGTTTCGCTTGTCGCGTTCATGGCTGGAGGCTTGCGCGTCAGCATGGTGTTTGCACCGCTGATATTATTC
>JBAUGO010000561.1:0-2715 GCA_049679775.1 Anderseniella sp. | reverse complement strand
GGTGTTGATATGGCAGATCCTGTCGTGCCACTGGTTGGTAATGTGGCGGCATCTTCGACGTCAGGTCGCGATGAAATCCGTGCCAACCTGGTGACCCAGGTCACCGGCACCGTGCGCTGGCGTGAATGCATGGCGTGGATGGTCGACAACAAAGTGGACATATTTGCAGAGATCGGGGCCGGCAAGGTGCTGACAGGGATGGGCAAACGCATGGCACCTGATGCACAATGCCTGGCAACTGCCACGGTTGACGATATCAAATCGCTTGCAGATGCACTCAAGGCATAAGGACAAGAACCATGTTTGATCTTTCAGGAAAAAGAGCACTGATCACAGGCGCCACCGGCGGCATTGGTGCAGAGATTGCCCGCGCGCTTCATGCTCGTGGCGCAATTGTCACTCTGTCCGGCACACGCGCAAATGTGCTGGAGGAGGTTCGTGCATCACTGGGTGAGCGTGCTCACGTGGTTGCCTGCAACCTGTCAGATCGCGATGAGGTCGAAAAGCTTGTTCCGGCCGCAGAAGACGCCATGGGCGGTATTGATATTCTGGTCAACAATGCCGGTATTACCCGTGATGGTCTTGCCATGCGCATGAAAATTGAGGACTGGCAGGCGGTGATTGATGTCAACCTGACGGCCGCGTTTACGCTGACAAAGGCGTGCATGCGCACCATGATGAAGCAGCGCTGGGGCAGGGTGATCAATATATCGTCTGTTGTTGGCGTAACGGGCAATCCCGGTCAGGTCAACTATTGCGCCTCCAAGGCAGGCATGATCGGCATGTCGAAATCACTTGCCCATGAACTTGCCTCCCGCAATATCACGGTAAACTGCATTGCACCGGGCTTTATCGAGACGGCCATGACAGATGAATTGAACGACAAGCAGAAAGAAGCCATTTTGACAACGGTTCCAGCAGGTCGTCTGGGGCAGGCAGTTGAAATTGCCTCAGGGGCAGTTTATTTGGCCAGTGATGAGGCCGCTTATGTTACTGGACAGACCTTGCATATCAATGGTGGTATGGCCATGTTGTAGTGCTGTTCGAAATCTCATCCACAGCCTTTGGTTGTGATGGTTTTGGGGCTTGGAGTGTCATGCAATTGTGTGATAATAGGCGGCTTAAGAAAATAGGGGTCGTTAAGATTCTCTGACAGGAAATGCGGTTAAATCAATTGCTTGCCTGAAATTTTTACTTACCGGATCGGATTCGGGTTCACTTGCATCGTGCAAGAGTTGTCGGGTTCTGGATCAATTTTACGAGGGTTATTGAAATGAGTGATGTTGCTGATCGGGTCAAAAAGATTGTCGTTGAGCATCTTGGTGTTGATGCTGACAAGGTTTCCAAGGAAGCCAGCTTTATCGATGATCTGGGCGCAGACAGCCTGGACACCGTTGAATTGGTCATGGCGTTTGAAGAAGAATTCGGAATCGAAATTCCAGATGACGCTGCCGAAACAATTCAGACAGTGGGTGACGCTGTTGGATTTATCGAAAAGACCGCTGCCTGATTTACATCAGAGCTTCATTTCACGAGTTTGAGTGCGGTGGCAGTGAAAATCACTGCCGCCGTATTTGTTGAACAGGGGTTGAAGTCGCGGGGAGTTAATTCATGCGCAGGGTAGTTGTTACAGGCATAGGTATGGTTTCGCCCGTTGGTGCAACCGCAGAAGCAAGTTGGCAAAGCCTGCTCGCCGGTAAGTCCGGCGCAGGTCGTGTTACTCGCATGGACGTATCTGATATGGCCTGCCAGGTGGGCTGTGAAGTCAAGACAGGTGATGGTTCAAATGGCACCTTCAACTGTGATGACTGGATGGAGCCGAAAGACCAGCGCCGTTACGACACCTTTATCAAGTATGGATATTCCGCCGCCAAAATGGCTGTGCAGGATTCCGGCTGGGAGCCGAAAACCGATGAAGATCGCTGGCGCACAGGTGTATTGATCGGTTCAGGTATTGGCGGACTGCCCTCAATAGAAGAGACAACGCTGACACTGAACGAAAAAGGCCCGCGCCGCGTTAGCCCTTTCTTTATTCCAGGATCGCTGATCAATCTTGTATCGGGTCTGGTATCCATCGAGCACGGCTTCAAGGGACCAAATCATGCAGTGGTGACAGCGTGTTCAACCGGCGCCCATGCCATTGGTGATGCAGCCCGCATAGTCGCACTTGACGATGCTGATGTGATGCTGGCTGGCGGTGCCGAAGCTGCCATCAGCCGCATTGGGTACGCTGGTTTTCTGGCCTGCAAGGCGCTGTCGACACATTTCAACGACACCCCCGAAAAGGCTTCACGGCCCTATGATAAGGACCGCGACGGCTTTGTCATGGGCGAAGGTTCTGGCGTTGTGGTGCTGGAAGAATACGAACACGCCAAGGCACGCGGCGCAAAAATCTATGCTGAAATCGTCGGCTACGGCATGTCGGGCGATGCTTATCATATAACCGCACCATCAGAAGACGGCGATGGCGCGTTCCGCTGCATGACGGCGGCCTTGAAGCGTGCAGGGATTTCTTCAACCGAGCTTGATTACGTCAACGCTCACGGCACTTCGACACCCATGGGCGACGAGATTGAACTCAAGGCCGTTGAGCGCCTGATGGGCAATCAGGCAGATAAGCTGACAATGTCGTCAACCAAGTCTGCAACAGGTCATCTGTTGGGAGCAGCCGGTGCGATTGAAGCCATCTTCAGCATTCTCGCCATGCGCGACAAT
>JBAUGO010000560.1:0-1627 GCA_049679775.1 Anderseniella sp. | reverse complement strand
CTATTAGATCCAGTTCCTAGCAACTGTATCTCTCAGGGAGCCAAAGGAGCCCATTTCTGACGACTCTTGCATAAGGCGTTAGCAAGGTTGACCAGTTTCCGAGCGACTGCGGTTATGATGACCTTGTGCGGTTTTCCAGCTTTTCTCAGACGGTCTGCGAAAGCTTTCATGGTCGGGTTGTGATGCGATGCCACCAAGGCCGCCTGGAACATCACGTTGAATCGCCCCGGGTTTACTGGAGAGTAAAACTCTCAAAGGATGAGCCCCATGGAACAGAAAAAATCTCCCCCGAAGTACACGGCTGAATTTCGCGAACGCGGCGTTCGGCTTTTCCAAGAAAACCGTAGCAACTACAGCAGCGACAACGCAGCGTTTAAGGCGATCGCACCCAAGTTGGGATGCTCGCCTGATAGCCTGCGGATCTGGTGCCAGCAGTCTGAGCGCGATGCCGGTGCGCGATCTGGGCTGAGCAGCGCAGACAAAGATCGGCTCAAGGCGCTGGAACGAGAGAATAAGGAACTTCGCACGGCCAATGAGATCCTGAAGAAGGCATCAGCGTATTTTGCCCAGGCGGAGCTCGACCGCCCGTTCCGCAGATGACCGCTTTTATTGAAGAGTACCGTGATACTTTTGGGGTCGAGCCGATCTGCCGTGTTTTGCCGATCGCCCCAGCAACCTATTATGCGCGTGCCGCCATTACCAGAAACCCTGATCAGGCCTCAGATCGCGCCAAGCGTGATTTGGTTGACGCCAAAGAAATAGGCCGGGTTTTCAAAGCAAGCAGGGGGCGTTACGGGGCTCGCAAGGTCTGGCATCAGCTACGCCGCGAGAAGCATGATATCGCGCGGTGTACCGTCGAAAGGCTCATGCAAATGATTGGTTTACAAGGCGTTACGCGAGGAAAGAAGCGGACGACCATTCCTGATCCAGCGCAGCCCTGTCCTGATGATAAGGTTAACCGCGAGTTCTCGGCGACGGCGCCAAATCAGCTTTGGATATCTGATTTTACTTACGTTTCCAGTTGGGTTGGTATGGTCTACGTGGCCTTTGTCATTGATGTGTTTGCCCGCAAAATCGTGGGCTGGCGTGTATCAACTTCGATGACAACAGGGTTTGTTCTTGATGCCCTCAACCAGGCCATTTGCCAAAGATGTCCGGAAAATGGCAGTGGATTGGTTCACCATTCGGACCGCGGGTCGCAATATTTATCCATAAAATACACTGAGAGATTGGCTGAAGCGGGTATCGATCCATCAGTGGGAAGTGTCGGCGATAGCTATGATAACGCCATGGCCGAAACCATCATTGGTTTGTTCAAAACCGAGGTCATCAACTTCATGGGGCCTTGGAAATCTGTGGGCCAAATCGAATGGGAAACCATGGCTTGGGTCAGCTGGTACAACTCAGAACGGCTGCACAGTGCCATCGGCTATGTCCCGCCCCAAGAAGCAGAGGAGGCATTCTATGAAAGCTTGAACGAAGATCAAAAAGCTGCGTAACATTTGAACACAAACCCCTCCAGCAAACCCGGGGCGATTCAGAGGGCGCAGCGCCTTGCGGTCAATAAACTCCAACAGATGCAGCGCGCGGGCATCGCAGACCGCAAGCATCGCGCCCAGCCGTGTAT
>JBAUGO010000559.1:0-3382 GCA_049679775.1 Anderseniella sp. | reverse complement strand
CACAGACCCGAGCATGATCGACACTGTCTGGACAGGCAAGACAGACGAGCTCATTCGATGGTTTTGATACCCCACCCAGATAGCGGGTAAATTTATATTGCTGCAGCACCCATCCAAGGCACACCAGAAAAGGATCCGGAAAACCATCTGCCAGTTTGTAAATGCCTGCGGGCAATTGCGTTGCCAGCTTGCAGGGCGCAAAAGCTTCGGCCGCTGCTGCTTCATCCAGCCCATAAAGAACATGAGCCAGGTTGCCGTCCTCATCAGGTATGCACAGGTGCGAGCCAGCTTTTGCAGCAAAACCATTGGCCTTGACCCAGCGCTGCTGACCTTTCGGCAATGACTTGATGAACCCGGAGAGGCTCTTGCTGGTCAGCGGGTGAATAGGTGTCGCCTTGCCAGTGCCTTGTTTTTTCAAGAGCACGGTGATTGCCTTGATCATGTGCGCAGCGCCTTTCAAGTAAAACGGAAGAAAATGTGATTAAGTGCTACAAATTGACTGCGCCGCAATACGGCGTCAATCATGGTTAACAATTTATTGAGGGTTAGCGCGCAATTATCAGCCATGAATATTTCTGGGCCAGTCGATGATTCCATCGATAGGGGTGATAAAATGCGTAATGACAAAAAGAACCGCTTCATGCGTGCAGGCATGCTGGCCCTCCTGTGTGGGGCAGCCGTTGCCATTACCGGGTGTTCCAGTCAAAAATTGGGCGTGAACTCAAGCGCCTCAGACCCGGTCGTAACCGGCTCTGTTGAACAGCCTTCCATACGCGAGACAGCGGAAGCTGCGCGAAACTGGCAGGAAAAGCCGCAAAGCGTTCGCAATGCCGTTATCTATGCACGCCTTCTCGATAAGTCCGGCAACAAGGCCGCCCTGATCAAGGTGCTTGAAACCACGCTTACCCATAATCCCAATGACGCAAAGCTCATCGCCTATCTTGGCAAGGAGCTGGTGCTGTCTGGTCGGGCAAGGGCCGGTGCTGAACAATTGAACAAGGCGATTGCTGGCGGTGAAACAAACTGGAAAGTTTATTCTGCACTTGGCTCAGCCTATGACCAGATTGGTGAGCATGGACAGGCGCGAGATGCGTATCAGTCTGCACTTGCACAAAACCCGCAGGAAGTGTCGATCCACAATAATATCGGCATGTCCTACATACTGGAAGGTAACCTGAAGCAGGCTGAAACGTCCTTGCGCGCTGCCCAGAAGCTGCCAGAAGGCGAATTCAACCAGACACTGCGGCAAAACCTTGCTCTGGCCGTTGGGCTTCAGGGAAGGTTCAACGAGGCCAGTGAAATTGCAAGTCGTGACCTGCCACCAGAGCAGGTTGAGCAAAACCTCGCCTTCCTGAAGCAAATGCTCAATCAGCAAAACACCTGGCAGCAAATCAAAACCGCTAGCTGAAACGACGCTTCACCAATCATTTCGAAAATAAGTAAAGGCTGATCCTCAATCACGAGGATCAGCCCTTGTTCTTTGGATGATTTGTTTTGACCTTAGCCGAAGGCCTGGATGCCGGCTGGGCCAAGCAGAACAATAAAGATAACCGGCAGGAAGAACAGCACCATTGGAACGGTCAGCTTTGGTGGCAAGGCAGCAGCCTTCTTCTCCGCCATGGCCATGCGATCATCACGGTTTTCCTGTGCAAGCACTCGTAAGGCAACGCCGATGGGAGTGCCGTAACGCTCAGACTGGATCAATGATGTCACAACCGACTTCACCGTTGCCAAGCCAATTCGATTGGACAGGTTTTCAAAAGCCTTGCCTCTATCGCCAATAAACGAGAGCTCAGCGATTGTTAGTGTCAGCTCTTCAGCAAGAGGTACGGACTGTGAGCCTATTTCCTGTGATACCCGGCCCAAAGCTGCTTCGACGGACATGCCCGATTCCACACAGATCAGCAAAAGATCCAGCGCATCTGACCAGGCACGCTGGATTGATTGCTGACGACGCTTGATGATGTTGGTCAGGAACAGGTTTGGCAAATAGAATCCTGCAACTGCACCAATAAAGGTCGTGATCAGCCGCATTGAACCAGTTACCTGATCCGCGAAAACCGTTGATGAATAAACGAAAACTATGACACCTGCGATAATAGGCATGATAGCGCGCGCTGCCAGGAAGGTGACCAACTGGCGTTCAGAGCGCATTCCAGCCTGACGCAGTTTGATCCGGGAACTTTCAGCTTCAAGCAACTTTTTGAGGTTGAGGGCTTCCACGATTTGCGAGGCCACACCCTTGGGTGCATTGTCTCGCAGACGCTTGGAATCCTTGTCCTGCAAGTTCTGACGATTTTGCGTCCGCAACTTGTCGCGTTCAACCGCAAGGGTCTTCATGCGACTTTGCATTCTGTCACCCTGCAGGAGCGGGGCTGTCAGCGTTACCACCGTAGCAAATGCAGACAACGCCACAAGAATTGTGATGAGGTTGCGGGGCTCTAGCAGCTGTGCAATTAATTCAACCATGGTCGTCAGTTTCCCAGCTGGTTTAGAAGTCGAAATTGATCATTTTGCGCATAACGAGTACGCCGCAGCCCATCCAGAGAGCAGATCCCATCAACATCACATTGCCCAGATCAGTCTCAAACAGTGGCAGCAGGTAAGTCGGGTTAAGCACCATCATCGCGCCACCAATACAAAACGGCAGAGAGCCAATGATCCCTGCTGAGGCTTTTGCTTCCTGGGATACAGATTGAATTTTCTGTTTCATTCTCTTGCGGTCACGCAGAACGCGAGACAGATTGCCCAGAGCTTCAGCAAGGTTACCACCTGTCTTTGCCTGGATTGCCATCACGATTGCGAGGAAGTTGACCTCAGCCAGAGGCATGCGTTCAAACATGCGTTCAAGTCCCTGGTCAATTGTAATCCCGATACGCTGGCCTTCAACGACCTCGTCAAACTCAGGACCCACGGGTGCAGGCGTTTCCTTGGCAATAACCTTGAGTGCATCAGACACAGGCAAACCAGCCTTGATGCCACGGACCATAACGTCAATGGCATCCGCAAAATCCCTGAGGAAAGTTTCACGCCGACGCTTGGCCATAATTTTCAAAACCCAGCGCGGTAATCCGAACGCACCACCAAAGGCCGCTACAATAGCTACGTAATAAGGCACTCCGACAATGAAGGTCACAAGCGCAATTACTGCACCTACTGCAACGGATAAGACCATGAATGCCTTGACAGTCAGATCCAGTCCAGCATGGCCGATGAGCTGGCGAATTGTGAGCCGCTTGCGACGCTTCTTTTCTGCTTCTTCAAATTGCTTGAGTGTCTCTTGAATCTGGCGGCGTCGCGCGGCTGACTTGTCTTTCCCTTGAGCCCTGCCTTTGGCCATGGCTTCATTGGAAGTGACCTGGCGAGCGCGTTTGTTCACATC
>JBAUGO010000558.1:0-2224 GCA_049679775.1 Anderseniella sp. | reverse complement strand
GAAGTTTATTGAATGATTCTCCAGACATAGTTGTTTCGCTTGACGCAATGGGGGGCGACCATGGTGTTCCCGTTGTATTAATGGGAGCCGATATAGCCCTTGCGACCCGACCTGAACTCAGTTTTGTATTGTTTGGTGATGAAAAAACCATAGCGCACGAATTGTCGTCCTTGCCAGCCTTGAAAGCGCGCAGCACGCTGCATCACACGGATGTATCAATAGCAATGGATGACAAGCCATCCCAAGCTATCAGGCGCGGGCGCAAAACCTCAAGCATGTGGCAATCCATTGATGCTGTTAAAAAAGGTGAGGCTCATGCTGCCGTTTCTGCGGGCAACACTGGGGCCCTTATGGCTATGGCGAAGCTCATTCTCAACACCACACCCGGTGTCTCGCGTCCTGCAATTGCTGGCATCTGGCCAACCTTGCGCGGGCGTTCAATTGTCCTGGATATGGGAGCAACGGTAGGTGCCGATGCCGACCAACTGGTAGCCAACGCGGTGATGGGTGCTGCCATGGCCAGATGCCTGTTTGGCATTCGCAATCCATCCGTTGGTTTGTTGAATATTGGCGTTGAAGAGGTCAAGGGCGTGGAAGCCGTACGCGAGGCGGGCGCACTGCTTCGTGAGGCTGAGCTGCCGCTCGTATATGCCGGATTTATTGAAGGCACCGACATTGGAACAGGCAAGGTCGATGTTATCGTCACTGAAGGTTTTAGTGGCAATATCGCGCTGAAAACCGCTGAGGGAACAGCTCATCAGATTGTTTCTGTGTTGCGTGAGGAAATGTCTCGAACTGTGATGAGCAAAATCGGAGCGCTGTTTGCCAGGGGTGCATTTGCCAGATTGAAAAAGCGCCTTGATCCCAGAACCTACAATGGTGGTGTTTTTCTGGGCTTGAACGGGGTAGTGGTAAAGAGCCACGGCGGTACAGATGCACTTGGGTTCTCATCTGCCATCATCGTGGCAGCTGATATGGTCGCCAATAATCTCATTGAACGCATTGGCAAAGGCATGGAACTTGCACCGCATGAATTCCACGGAAATGAAGTACTAGCCGCCGTATCGGCGAGCACAAGCTAAGCAAGGTTAAGATAATAACATGATACGATCAGTGATCAGATCCGTTGGATCATATTTGCCCGAACGGGTAGTAACCAATGCAGAGCTTGCGAAAACGGTTGATACCTCTGATGAGTGGATTACCGAGCGAACCGGTATCCGGCAACGACATATCGCTGCCGATGGTGAGTTGACGTCTCATCTGGCCATAAAGGCGGCCCAGGCAGCTCTTTCACGCTCTGGCATATCAGCAACAGACATTGATCTTGTCATTGTTGCCACATCCACTCCTGACCAGACTTTTCCAGCCACCGCTGCTACTGTCCAGGGAGAGTTGGGCATTCTGCAAGGCGCAGCATTTGATGTTCAGGCGGTTTGCTCTGGTTTCGTTTACGCACTGACAACAGCTGATAATTTTATCCGTGCAGGTTCAGCCCGCAATGTCCTTGTAATCGGTGCTGAAACATTCTCGCGCATTCTTGACTGGAACGACCGTGGCACGTGCGTACTGTTTGGCGATGGAGCAGGGGCAGTTGTTGTAACAGCCGCTAACGATAGCGATCCTGCTGATCGTGGCATACTCGCGACAAGGTTACGGTCTGATGGCCGTTATCGCGACAAGCTTTATGTGGACGGTGGACCCTCAAGCACACAAACTGTGGGCCATTTGCGCATGGAAGGTCGTGAAGTATTCAAGCATGCTGTCACCAATATCTCGGATGTGATGGGCGAAACGCTTGAACAAGCTGGAATGGACCCTGCAGAGATAGATCTATTTGTACCGCATCAAGCCAACAAGCGCATACTTGATGGCACTGCCAAGCGCTTCGGACTGACGACCGAAAAAGTGGTTATCACAGTGGGATATCACGGTAACACGTCTGCCGCCTCAATCCCTCTGGCGCTTGATGTTGCACGCGAAGATGGCCGACTGCAAAACAACAAATTGGTCCTCATGGAAGCCATGGGCGGCGGCTTCACCTGGGGGGCAGTTCTCGCCCGCTGGTGACCTAACGGCATTAAAATCCCATTTAGTTCTGATTTTATCAAGTCGCCATTTGCAAGTGGCTGAATTGTAAGAGACTTTTTTTGGTTTTTGCGATTGACAAGGTGTCGATCATCGGTGCTAGGATATGAAATCCATCGAGGGGGTGGCCTTATGT
>JBAUGO010000557.1:0-2892 GCA_049679775.1 Anderseniella sp. | reverse complement strand
CGAGAAATCCGGCAAAGTCCATCAGGATTGGCGATGGTTATCTATCATTCGGAACTGTTGGCTCAGCGCCAAATTCATCAGATCTTGATCATGGTCGCAGGCCCGGCAACCTGGAAGACTATCGTGGTTTCCTGAAGCTGGCGCAGAGTTTCAATTGCATTGATTTTATCTCAGGCTATCCGGTTGAGCCGATTGATGTTCATGCCTCAGTACGACACCTCGTTGCTCTTAAGGATATGGCGTTGCTGACGGACAAACCGTTTCATGCCTATTCGCTGGGCGAAGAGCGCATCAGGGACGGTATTGAAATTGCACGTATAGCGCGAGGTATCAGCCCCGAACAGTTAGAGCAGGAGCCGAGTCTGTTCACAATCATCAACACCAACTCGCCCTTGAAAATGGATGTGCCCATGCTCCAGGGCATTATCGAGATGGCACGCCGAAACCAGATTGTGTGCATCACACCGTTTACACTGGCAGGGGCCATGGCTCCGGTAACAGTGGCTGGTGCACTGGTTCAGCAAAACGCCGAAGCGCTGGCTGGTATAGCGCTGACCCAATTGGTAAGGACGGGTGCTCCGGTCATATATGGTGGGTTCACATCCAATGTCGACATGAAGTCTGGCGCACCGGCATTCGGTACACCGGAGTACATGAAGTCAGCCATGATCGGCGGGCAACTGGCGCGGCGCTATGGAATTCCTTACCGTACATCCAATACCTGCGCGGCCAATACGATTGATGCGCAAGCTGCTTATGAAAGCGTGTTTTCGCTGTGGGGTGTGACGATGGGTGGCGGCAATCTGGTCATGCACGGAGCAGGGTGGATGGAAGGCGGACTTGTTGCCTCATTTGAGAAGTTTGTGCTGGACTGTGATTTGATTCAAATGGTCAAATCCTTCCTTCAACCCCTTGATTTATCTAGAGATGCTTTAGGCCTGGACGCGATGAAAGAGGTTGGGCCCGGTGGGCATTTCTTTGGGTGTGCCCATACCATGGCGCGATATGAAAATGCGTTTTACTCACCCTTGATTTCTGACTGGCGCAATTTTGAACAATGGCAAGCATCGGGCTCTCCTGATGCACGCGACAAGGCGCAAGCAATCCTCAAGAAGGTTCTGGGCACATATGAAGAGCCAATGATTGACGCTGCAATCAAGGATGAGCTTGAAGCTTTTGTTTCCAGACGCACGGAAGAAGGCGGCGCGCCAACTGATTTTTGATCGGCCTTGTGATGGACCTTCTCATTCTTTTTGGTTCGGCTTTTCTGGCGGCAACAGTTTTTCCAGCCCAGTCAGAGGCGGTATTGTTGCTCATGC
This sequence comes from Anderseniella sp., assembly GCA_049679775.1. Classification (GTDB taxonomy): domain Bacteria; phylum Pseudomonadota; class Alphaproteobacteria; order Rhizobiales; family Aestuariivirgaceae; genus Anderseniella. The sequence continues at coordinate 1,573 of JBAUGO010000557.1, read as the reverse complement.
AGTCACGCAATGCCGCATCAGAGCTTGTGCTGTTAGGTGTTGCCAGCCTCGGTAATACACTGGGGGCCTGTGTGAACTGGGTGCTTGGTGCCTTTGCAGAAAGCTTCAAGAACCGGACATGGTTTCCGGCAAAGCCTGAACAACTTGCACGTGTACAAGCCATTTACGCACGCTGGGGCGTATGGAGCCTGTTCCTGAGCTGGATGCCGTTTGTGGGAGATCCGCTGACCGTCATTGCAGGATTGATGCGAACACCATTCTGGTTGTTCCTGCTGATCGTCGCTTTGGCAAAGACCGGCCGCTACGCAACGCTCATGTGGCTTGCAAACCTGTTCTGATTAAAAACTCCATCCAGTCCCAAATGAACGAAAATGCCGGTTGCTATAGAAGTTGTTGGGGAACCATCTGCGTTGATTGCCAAAGCTGTACCCAGTGGCCGGAAATGCGTTCCCGCGATTTGATCGCAGGTTTCCAGATCTGAACTTGTCTGAACTGAAGGAGCGTTGGCTGTAAGAAGCGCTTCCGCCAATTATAGGTGCTCTGCTACCGCCTGTTCTGATACCACCGCGTCTTTGATTGCCACCTCGATTGCCATAAATGTATTGCAATCTGCGACTTGAACTTCCGATACCGAGACGATTTCCGGATGAACGACCTACGCCGCCAAAGCGAACACCACCTCCGATGGAGAGGATACGGTTGTTGACATTTATGATCTGTGTGCCGTCTGCCGCAGGAAGTTCAGCATAGACAGTCGAGGGTGCAAGGTTCATTGGTGCCGAATGGGCAACACTGAACGAAAATGTGATTGCTGCAGCTACAAGCAGCAGACTTTTTAAGCGCCGAAATGGCATGACAGTACTCCTGGTACAGAATTGACATGCCGCATCAATATGAAAATCTTAACCTCTTTTTAAAGCAATGGCCATGGGTATAAAAAGGGCTGGCAAATATTGCCAGCCTCAAGTTTAGAGCACATTGTCGTAGCCTAGCGATTAAAGGGACTATATCATAGCCTAGCGATTGAACGGGCTGCCAAAGAAATCGTCTCTGGCACCAAATTTGCTGAAACCGTTGTAGCCGTAGTATTGGTTGTTACCGAAACCATTATTGAAGCCAAAACCCCTGGAGCGGAACCTGCGTGAACCGAAACGATTGCCACGAAAACCTCTGCCAAAGCCTCCACGGAAACCTCTACCAAATCCTCCACCTCGGAAACTTCTGCCGAATCCACCACCACGGAAACCGCGTCCACCGCGACCAAACCTGACTGGAACAGCTTGCGTAACTTCAGACTGGAGGGTTGAAGTCAAGTTGACTGCACCTGAGATAGGAGTTGCTTGGGATGCACTCGCAGACAAAGCTACGAAACCTGCGACTAATAGACCAGACACTGTGGTACCAAAATATTTGTTGAACATTTTTATGTTCCTTTCTTGTGTTGGGCGAGCTGACAGGGTGCACCGAAGTTTACCGGGTGTTTGATCAGAACCAGTCACTGGAGACTTGGTGCTCTGTCAGCTCTGTTGCCGCCAACACTAGGGGGTCAACTACCTGTTTGGGAAATCAAGGC
>JBAUGO010000556.1:0-3433 GCA_049679775.1 Anderseniella sp. | reverse complement strand
AGGGAGCCTTGATGCCAAATTGCGTCATGGCTTTTTCAACCGCCTTGATCAGCAATGAAATGCGCGAAATCAACCGTGCATTCAACGCCGCCGTCAAAGCTCGCCGTGGCGCATCTAGTGCAGAGGCCAGTTCAGTTGAAATGGTGACTGGCAAACCACACGTGCTTGAAATGAGCTTTCGTGCTGCATGCTCATGAGCCGGATTGCGCACCGCAAACTGCGAAGCAACCGCAAACGCCTCAACACTGTCCTTGTGCTTTTCAACTACACTTGCAAGTGCGTCTTCATCCAGCTGTGCGACTTCACCCCCATTATGATCATGACCACCTGCAATGCGTTCAATCACCAGACCCGGAAACGCAGACGTCAAGCCAGAGCGCGTCACCATGGTTTCATCAAAGCCAACAAGCACAACACAAACTGGCGATCCATGGCCTTCGACAACAGCATTGGTGGCAAGGGTCGTGGAAACGGACACCAGCTTGACGCGCGATGCAGCTTTCTCAGGCAGTTCAGCAAGTGCACGCTCAATCGCCTCACAAACACCAACTGCCAGATCACCTCGCGTTGTCAGAGCCTTGGCACTGGCAAGAACAGTATTGTCAGCAGCATCGAGAACGGCTGCGTCCGTATACGTCCCACCCGTATCAACACCAATTAGATAGTTCTTGTCAGCCATGTGCGTGGATATCCTTACCCTTCAATCTCTTCGCGCAACATTTCCAGTTCAAGCCATCGCACTTCTGCTTCGGCAAGTTTCGTCTGGGCCATGTTCAAAGTGACAGCTGCCTTGTCAAATCCGACAGGATCATTAGCGTAAAAATCAGGTGCCGCCATCTTTTCCTGAAGTCGTGCAATCTCGCTGTTCAACTTGTCAATTTCTGCTGGCAGGGTTTCCAGCGCATGTTTGTCCTTGAACGACATTTTCCGCTTCTGCTCGCGCGCTTCTTTCGATGCCACCTGAGCCACCGGTTTTGCCGCTTTGCCAACTAGTGCCAATACGTCAGTGCGCTTGACCTCGACGCGGGCCTCACCAGCCTGACGCATCATGTCACTATACCCACCTGGATATTCACGCCATTGCCCATTGCCTTCAAAGGTCAGCGTGGACGTTGCCACGCGATCAATAAAATCGCGGTCATGGCTGACAAGCAGAACAGTGCCGGCATAGCCAGCCAACAATTCCTGCATCAAATCGAGCGTTTCCAGGTCCAGATCATTTGTCGGTTCATCCAGGATCATGAAGTTTGATTGCGTCGACAAGGCCCGCGCCAGCATGATCCGCCCGCGCTCACCACCTGACAGGACATCGACAGGTGTTCCAGCTTGTTCTGGACGAAACAGAAAATCCTTCATCCAGGCGATGACATGACGCGCCTCACCATTGACGATAACCTGATCCGATCCACCACCCGTGAGCGCATCCTTAAGGCTTGTGCCAGGTATAAGCGAGTTTCGGTCCTGCTCCAGTGTGACAATCTCAAGGTTTGTCCCCAGCCTGACAGTTCCGGCATCTGGGGCGATCAACCCGGTGATCAACTTGATCAGCGTTGTCTTGCCAGCCCCGTTTGGTCCGGTAATCGCAATGCGGTCACCGCGCAGCACCCGCAAGTTCAAATCCTTGACAATCACCCGATCACCAAATGACTTGGACAATCCCTTGGCTTCGATCACCAGCTTGCCGGAAGCTTCTGCCTCACCTGCGGCCAGTGTTACATTGCCTTGTGCACGATAATGAGTGCGCCGCTTCTCACGCAGTGCATGCAGGTCACCTAAGCGACGCACATTGCGTTTGCGCCGTGCCGTCACGCCATAACGCAACCAGTGCTCTTCCGCTACGATCTTTCGATCCAGCTTGTGCTGTTCACGTTCTTCTTCCTCCAGCACGCTGTCACGCCATTCTTCAAAATGCGCAAAACCACGATCCATGCGCCGTGCCGTGCCGCGGTCGAGCCAGACAACCGCCTGCGACAGGTTCTCCAGAAAACGTCTGTCATGGGAAATCAGGATCATCGCACATCGCATTGATTTAAGTTCTGCTTCAAGCCACTCAATGGCGGGCAGATCAAGGTGGTTTGTCGGTTCGTCAAGCAGTAGAATGTCCGGCTCAGGCGCGAGTACGCGGGCAAGTGCCGCCCGGCGAGCTTCTCCACCTGAAAGACTGCTGGTGTCTTCATCGCCAGTCAGCGACAGTTGCTCCATCAGGTAACTTGCCCGATACCCATCATCACCTGGCGCAAGACCAGCCTCAACATAAGAACGTACCGTTGAATGTTCTTTGAAATCAGGTTCTTGCAACAGATACCTGAGTGTTGCACCAGGTTGCAAAAAGCGCTTGCCGCTGTCAGCCAGAACATCGCCCGCTGCAATTTTCAACAAGGTGGACTTGCCCGAACCATTTCTGCCGACAATACAGATGCGCTCACCCGTGGACGCACTCAGATCAGCACCTGCCAGTAATGGGCGCCCCCCGAAAGTCAGCGTGATATCCTGCAATGTCAGAAGGGGCGGTTGTGCCATTTTGGAGGGAGCCGTTCAGGGTCAATCGTTGTCAGTGAGCCCTGCACCAGCACCCTTGAGCCGCGAGGCTTCGCTGGCGGGAACATAAGTGCGATGTGCAAAGGTTGACAGGCCTTCCCATATTTCATCTTCAATGTCTACAGGCCCTGTGTACTCCACCTCATCATGCCGCATTGGCGCACTGCAAGGCTCTATGAAAACATGCTCGCAACAAGCCGACGACAAATGACCAGCCAGCTCACAACCTGACAGAAAAGGCACCAGCAGAATTGGAACGTGCACACGCATCAGCGTAACAGGTTTGCTGACACCCCCCATGTCCGCAATGAACGCTCCAACCAGAATGGGGCACAGTGAATGCCTGGCCTGCCATACTGATGCGCTTGTCGTGACCGGACGCAAGTCATCACTCAACACCGCATCTGTCGCTTGTATGAGAGCGAGCAATGATGACGCGCCCGCAAGTTTGCGTGCTTCAAGAACAGCCACTGCGCGACCCGCTTCCTGCGCAAGGCCCCACTGCCTTCCTGCACCGGCGAATGCCTTGCAGGCAAGGACTTCAACTTCATTCAGGGAAACAATCATGCAGATGAAGCCGCTCCATCAAGCGGGGGCCAGGCCCAGTCATCAGCATCCATGTCATGTATTTCATCCGGGAATGGTGCATCGGAAAACATGGTAATTCTCACCCACCGGTCAGATTTGGGATCAAACCGGGAGGCTCCGAAAAACGCCAGCTTACAGCGCAGCATGTCTATTGGCATCATTCTGGCCGACAACACGTTATCGTGGATTTCACCATAGGCGAGCCGCGCTGCCTGTTGCACCCGGCGTGTTGCAAGTCGATGCTCAGGATGTGAGAGCAGAAACTCGGCTACCAGCATGGTTTCAGCCTGCTGATCCAGATCAGCAA
>JBAUGO010000555.1:0-6019 GCA_049679775.1 Anderseniella sp. | reverse complement strand
GATAAAGGCCATCCACCTCCTCACTCTTGTTGTGTGGACGAAACCACGCGCTTTGCAACAAATTTGGCTCCATGGCAAAAGCGGCCCCTTTATAAGATAGCAGCCTGTCCTTGAAATCCTGTGGCGTAAGCATATGCGATGTAACGATCGCTTCCCCGAGTCCTGGCATCAGCGTCTCTTCGAGCCGTTTCTGAACAGCAGCGCGGTAGTGTTCCGCCTTGGCTTTCCAATCGGTTCCACTATCCAGGTGCGGGACCGGTGCAAGCACATAAAATGCATCGCAACCTTCTGGTGCAAGTGATGTATCGCTGGCCGTCGGTCGATGCAGGTACAGACTGAAATCATCCGCCAGCTTGTGTTGCTTGAAAATGTCACTGAGCAAGTCTTTATACCGCGGCCCCAGCACCATTGTGTGATGATATACATCATCGAACTTGCGGTTGGTGCCGAAATACCAGACAAACAGGCTCATGGAATAACTTGCGCGCGCCAGCTTGCGGTCGCTCCAACGCTTGCGGTTGTGGTGTGCCAGCAACGTGCCGTAGGTGAAAGCGGGGTCGGCGTTTGACACCACAATGTCTGCGGCAAGCATCTCGCCATTTGCAAGTTCAACACCTGTAGCGCGTCCGCCGCGATCCACGAGAATGCGGGTCACCTCAGCATTGTAACGCATGGTCCCACCTTGCCGTTTCACCAATCCGGCAATACCCCGTACAAGTGCACCGGTTCCGCCTTCTGCATAGTGCACACCATAACGGCTCTCCAGATGTGCGATCAGGCAATAGTAAGATGTGGTTGTAAACGGATTTCCACCGATCAGCAGCGGGTGGAAACTGAAAACAACACGCAATCGCTCGTCGGTAAAGTAGTCACATACTTTGGAATGAACCGACCGATAACCACCAAGCCGCAACAAATCGAACATGGTGCGAATAGTGAAAGCGAGAGAATGGAACGGTTTGTCGGCCAAATCCTGAAACGCAATCTTGAAGATACGGCCGCTGGCTTTCATAAACCGCTCGTATCCCTCAATATCTTTTGGTTCAAAACGCGCAACTTCCGCTCTCATTGCTGCCGGGTCAGCGGAATACGTAAATACCGAACCATCATCAAATCGTATCTGGTAGAATGGATCACACGGCCTGATCGTCACATCGTCAGCCATCGTGTACCCGCACGCAGTCCACAAATCCTCAAACACGTAAGGTGCTGTAATGATGGTCGGGCCAGCGTCAAAAATGAAACCATCGCGCTTGTACACATATGCGCGGCCACCTGGTCCGTCGAGCTGTTCCAGCACGGTAACCCGATACCCCTTGGCAGCAATCCGGGCAGCAGCAGCCAGTCCGCCAACACCGCTACCAATCACGACAGCGTGGGCACGGCTGTCTTGCGTGGGATCAATATCAGACGGGATTTGAGTTTTTGTTAGCATTGGTCGACATTAAATACTGTCGTACAAATATCAGCAAGCAGCTTCACGAGATTTGCCATTTCTGCCAGGTGCTTTCTATAAGCTTAGCAGCACCTTGCGGATCTTCCTCATGGGCGACATGGCCCACACCGTGCATTTGATAAACCTCGGAACCTTCCACCTTACCAGCAACCAGATGTGCATCTTGCGCTGGAATTGCCTTGTCGCCATCGGCGATGACCAACAGCAAAGGCAACTTTAGCTCACTCATCTCATCGGCAAACGTCGTCAAATCCCAATTAGCCATCATCCTGAGGGCAGCATCCACATGAGCACCCGACCGCATCAGCCGTTGATAAAGCGCGATGCCGTCTGCATCAAGATTTGAGCCCGTACCGGCAATCAGTCGTTGCACCATGGCAGGATCACTTGCCCGGCCAGCAAAAAAACGGGGGACCATCGGGCTCAGACTCAGAAGTTTGGCAAGCGGTGAAAACAGTTGCGCTGTTTGCCCCCCCATTGGCCTGAAGGCACCGTTGAAGCTGATAATCCCCTTTGGATCAATCCTTCGATCCATGACCATCCGTGCAGCAATGGCGGCACCAGCGGAATGTCCAACAACCAGATCAACGTCAAGTTTCATTTCCTGCATCAGAAGACCAAGCAGCTCGGCATAGTCAGGCAATGAAATCCTGCCAGCTCCAGGCATTGATGTGAAGCCGTGCCCAGGCAGATCCGGCACCACGAGATGAAAATGATCAGCAAGTATCGGCATCAGGTCACGCCACGAATGTCCCGAAGCGCCAGTGCCGTGCAATAACAGAAGAACTGGACCTGTGCCCATGGTCTGAACATGAAACCGAACCCTGCCTGCAGAGACGAAGTGACTGCATTCATGATGCGGCCAGGTTGCCCGGTCAGTTTCCCAGTTCAGCCGTATTTGGTTAAAGAACATCACTCATACCGTATAAACTCGATTTGATGATGTCCGCGTCTCTTCCTTCACAATGCTGGAAACGGCAGATGAATTTGCATAAGGCAATGGTACAAGCCGTGCACACATTGCAGCCGCCAGATCCGCTGCAGCAGAATTGGGGCGCGGCGAGATATCCAGTAGCAAGCTGGTGATGCCGTATGAGCCGATGGCGCGCCCGACATCTAGTGCATCAAGCCGCGCCTGGACTCTGCCGGGCGCTCCGTCTCGCGCAATATTTGCCTGACCATCTGTTAACGCCACGATGATTGGAGTAGCACCCCGACGACGTTCTGCCAAAGCCAGTAACAAAGCTGCTTCAAGGCCTTTGCAAAGTGGAGTGGCTCCTCCGCCAGCCATGCCGGTCAGCGCACGCTTGGCACGAACAAGCGACCGTGTCGGGGGCAAAAGTACTTCGGCATCCTTGCCACGAAACATGATCAGCGCCACCTGGTCACGGCGAACATAACTGTCAGCAAGTAACAGCTCAACCGCCCCTTTGGCTTCTGCCAACCGATGGAGAGCAGAAGAGCCCGAAGCATCCACCGTAAAAATAGTCGTGGTCTCACTGTGCTGTTGGTATCGGTTGATACGAATATCTTGTTTACGGACTTCAATAAGACGCGACGCGCTTTTTTCGGACGAAGACGTAAATGCCTCGCGACGGCGCAAGGTTTGCCATGGAGCCGCTGCACGCAGCGTTTCTATTACATTGAGTTTCACGCCAGGCTTGAGATCACCGCGCTTCGTACCCGCCGGGCGACCACGGGTAGAGCTTTTTCGCAAAGCACCTGCTTTTCCAGCAAGGGTCGAGCGTGACGTCGTAGCTTTTTTTAAATTAGATGCAAATAGCAAGTCTGCTGGCAGCAATGCCTTGGCTGCCTCCACCAACATGTCCGTAAGTTCCTGGGCATCCGGCACTCTTTGATCATCATCTGCTTCATCTGAAGAAGGCTTCTGGTCGTCTTTGGCGTCCTGGTCTGGCTGATGGCTTTCGTCAGTGGTTTCTTCACGAGACTGCGGTAATGTCCGTGATCGAGGCACCAGAACCAGCCGCAAAGCCGCTTCCGCATCGTCCTTTGTAGTATTTCTACGGCCTGCAAAGGCAGCATGTACCCGCGCAACACCATTCGCCAGGATACAGGCGCGTGCGGAGTGAACACCCAAAGCAACAGATGCCGCACATAGGGCTTCTGCAACCTCATCTGCTAACACGACATCTGGTAGCCTCTGATGTGCGCTTTCGATATCAACCGACGTCACCACTGGGTCAACCAAATCAGATGAGCGAAGTCCGTCCAGGTTAATCGTGAATGCCAAGCGTTCCTGTAAAACACCAGCCAATGAGGGTTCGCCATCCAGCGCTTCGTCAAGCGCTACCAGTAAAAACCGGGTTGACGAGTGCAACCGCAGTCCGTCACTTTCCCTGATGAGCTGGCCGGTTTCCAGAACGGCCCCAATCTGAGCTGCCATGGAAGAAGACAGCCGCTCGGCCATCGAGACAATTACAATGCCGCCATTGGATCTGGACAACAACCCTGCCTCGGATACCGGATGACCGGATCTCAAAGTCGCTACAAGATCAAGCCCGCCGAATACTCGTTGTGGCGCTGGATCAACAGGCAATCTGGTCATGCAGGTATCATCACCTGCCAGTCGCTTCATCAGATCAAGCCAGCGTTGGCGCACAGGACCAGCCTGCGCACGCACATGAATGCCGCCACAAGTTTTTGGGGAGATCAAAGCCAACGAAAGCGCGAGGCATGCCTCATCCCAGTTATCGGTTGAAACTGGCAGGGCTACGTTCATTACGCCCCCAATACCTCGGAAACAGCTCGTTCAACCCGTACTCCTGAATCAGTTTCATCAAGAGGGTCGCGCCTTAATCTGTGACGAAGTGACGGTCCAGCAGCCTCACTCAGATGTTTCTCCGATACGTCGGGTTTTCCATCAAGAGCAGCAAACGCACGTGCTGTCCTCATCAGTGTCAGTTCTCCGCGAAGACCATCCGTGCCAAGGGCCATACATATCAAAGCAGCTTTCTCCAGCATCACGTCGCAGATGGTGACATCACCAACGATTTTACGCGCGCGCGCGATATTGCTGCGGATCACTTTGTCTTTCTTCGCCCAGTCATTGGCAAAACTTGCGGGATCCCGATCATATGCCTCTCGCCGGCGGACAATCTCTATGCGCTGCTTGACGTCATTCGGTGTTGTAATATCTACAGACAGACCAAACCGATCCAGAAGCTGCGGGCGCAGTTCACCTTCTTCGGGGTTGCCGCTGCCAATCAGGACAAAGCGCGCAGGATTGCGTATACTCAGACCTTCTCGCTCAATGACATTTTCACCAGAAGCAGCTACGTCCAGGAGAAGGTCAACCAGGTGGTCGTCTAGTAAGTTGACTTCGTCGATATAAAGGAAGCCGCGGTTGGCTCGCGCCAGCAGTCCAACCTCAAGAACCTTCTCTCCCCGTGTCAGCGCACTTTCCAGATCAAGCGCCCCTACTACACGATCCTCGGTAGCACCGAGCGGCAAATCCACAACCGGAACCGATATCTTGCATGCCTTGAATGTGCCCTTGGTAACCTTGCAGTCTTCACAGAAACTGCTGCCATCCGGATCACAATTATATTTGCAATTTGTCACTGCCCTGATCTGCGGCAATAGTCCGGCCAGGGCGCGTACTGAGGTTGATTTGCCCGTTCCGCGATCACCAAGTATCAAGATGCCGCCGATACTGGGTTCAACAGCCGCTGCTATCAGCGCGCGGCGAACTTCGTTCTGACCAACAATTGCTGAGAATGGAAAAACTGGCATGGAAGTCGACATGGTCATTGTCCGATCTGCAACCCGATCGCTAAAGCGCCAGCCCGCATACTCATATAAATTTCTTGAAAAAGTCCCAGTATTCAACTCAACAAGCTCTAAGCTCTGCTGTCAACTGTCGATGACACAACAAAACCTATTCTTTCCTGGCAACTTCAACTTAAGACTTTTAATGTTGCACACTGCCATTTAAACAAAAAAAACTCTAATTTGACGAGCTATTGTAGTCCCTGGTTTTCAAGTGCGCACGAACCTCCTCGAGCAAAGATGCCGTGTCAGCTATCTCATCCATCAGGGCACGATTGACAAGTTCGGAAATTGCCTCCTCAATAGACGATTTCATATTGGCGGCCCGCCACGCTTCAACCGCAACAAGCTGCTCCGGTTGCAACATTACCTCAACCACTCTGGCGGTTGAGGTCGTAGAATCGCGATTTGACCCGCTGGACAATTGTTAAACCTTTTTGCGGCTAAAACCGTCTCAGCTTTTTTTGCTGTTAGACCATTTGCCCGTTCTTCCCTATGAGTTCTACAGTATGTCATGGGAGTCCGAATTGTACCTCGGAAAAGCCCGTACGCAGATAATACGTACCAAGAGAACGTGAGCCGTCATGATATTCAGTTAAAAATGCGGATCAGATCGGCAAGACCGCGCGCTTCCATCTTCTCGCGAATGCGCGCACGGTGAACTTCAACAGTTCTCTGACTGATGCCGAGATCGTCGGCTATTTGCTTGTTTATCTTGCCTTGTACCAGGTGGTCCAGTACTTCCCTCTCTCGGCTGGTGAGACGTGCCAGACG
>JBAUGO010000554.1:0-3864 GCA_049679775.1 Anderseniella sp. | reverse complement strand
GCACCGGCCAGGACGCCTAGAAGAAGTGCAATCGAAAAGCGGATCGTATCGCCTGTATAAATCATCAAAAACTGCAGTGTTTCGCCTGCTGGCGCCACAAAGCTGAGCGAGGCAAGCGGTGTTGGCTCAAAGTCATCGGCCCCCACGATACCCGTGACAACCCACGCGGCAACGACCAGGCTACCAATCAATGCTCCAGAGACTAGCCCTGTAATGCCATGTTTGCGCACAACAAAACCCATGGCTGCAAGCAAGATAATGACGATGGCTACCGCCACAGTCATGTGCGAAACAGTGCCTGCCTGATAGATTTGAGCAGGAGCACTCTCCAGCGTCCACACGTTCTCCAGCCAGATACGAGGATAAGACAGAATACCGCGCAAGGTTGCATATCCGGCCAACCCGGTGACAAGCAGTGCAATGATCGAACGACCATTACCTGTAGCTGCCAGAACCAGCAGTCGTGATACACATCCGCCTGCCAGAACCATGCCGATACCAAACATCACACCACCAGCAATCAATGCCAGCGGCCTGATGGGGACGGACCAGTATATCGATTGAGCAAGATCAATGTTCTGAAAAAAGAACAGCACTTGCGTGCCTGCTAATGCGACAAGGACCGCAGCCAGATACTGTTTCGTGCGGGGATACCTGTTGGATGAGGCAACTTCGTGCTCATTACCGGGCGCCCACTCAGCAAGTGCAGCCCGTGCGCAGTATCGGCTGTATTCAGCAATTAAGCCAAACAATGCACCAACGATAAAAGCGCCCCAAACCACCAGATTTGCAGTGCCATACTCGCCACGAAGAAGCTCAAGTTGTTCAATCATTTTACAACCCCTGAAACAGTTTGCGTTGCGGCAAACAAATACATTAAGAGGTGTTCTTTATATCAAACAATCTGTTCTTTCAAGCTCTGAAATTACTCAAATTCCATTTGCTGGAAAACACGGCCTGCATTTCTGGTTGCAAGTTCATCAAACGTATGCAGGTGCTTGTAGGGCGTCTGATCCACATAGAAGGCTTGATCAAGACCACCACCAGCTTCGATATGCTCCTTGATTTTACCTCTGATATAAACAAGGTAGTCATGAGTATAGCGACGAACCTGGGCCATGTTTGTGGGATGTCCGTGACCAGGAATCACATAGATCGCGCCCAGTTTTTCAAACTCATTTTCCCAGGTTTCCACCCAGGCTGCGGTTTCTGTATCGTCAAAGATGGGAAGCAGCCGCTCGTGAAAAGCCATGTCGCCAGAAATCACCAACTTCTCATCTGGCAACCAGACTTGCGTATCACCAGGACTATGGGCTGGACCAAGGTGCAAGACCTCGACCTTCATTGCCCCCATGGACACATCAACCTTGTCTGAAAATGTCTCATCAGCTGCTTTGATGCAGGTTTTGTCAGCTCTATCCTTCAATATGCGTTTTGCAGATTCCAGAATTTGGTGACCTGATTTCATGAACTCAGCAGCTGCATCTTCGTGGGCCAAAATCTTGACCCCCTGCTCGGCCCAATAGCAGTTGCCAAGCATGGCATGTCCTTGACCGTTCTCGTCGATCACCAACTTTACAGGTTGATCTGTTATCAACTTGATTTCGCTATGAAGCGCTTCAGCCAGTCCATAGCTGCCACCACCGTTGATTACGATGACACCGTCGCCAGTCACCAGAAAACTGAGGTTATTATTGTGGCCTGCATTTTCATAGTCTGGAGGTGCCGTCGCACCAATTGCAGTCCATACATTAGGGATAACTTCTACGGGTTTAGAGTAAAGCAACGATGCCGGGTACTGATCAGGAATATTTTGATCCGCATAAGCAGGTGAAAAAATCGCCAGCAATATCACCAAGACCGCTTTGAGCCTTATGGCCAGCGAATGCAGATCAGGACGCAACATAAACATACCCTCCTCCTTTTTTCTCAACATACCCGGTTCCTGGATGCGGCAAGTGATAACCAATAATCTGCATTTTTTCAGACACCGTGCGATCGAGCAGCATTTGGCGCGCCTTCACGCCTTGTGCAGCATCACTGTCCGTTCCCATTTCCCATTCGGGGTTGGAGAAGGACCAGGCAGCGTTGGTTATGACATCCCCCACCACCAACAGGCTTTCAGTGCCTTGCCTGATCACAAACGAGGTATGGCCTGGTGTGTGTCCGGCAGTATCAACTGCTTCGATACCCGGCAACACTTCATCACCCGGTTTGAAATGTGAGCACTTGTCTTCTATCGCTGCCATGTTGCGCTTGGCACCAACAGCGAAAGACTGGCGCTCTTCTGGTACTTTGTTGACTGTTTCCGGATCGTACCAGTAATCCCATTCCGGCCTGGACATCTGATATTCTGCATTGGCAAAGACAAGCTCATCAAACTCATCGAGCACACCCCAAATGTGATCCGGGTGTGCATGGGTAAATACCACATGCGTCACTTCATCAGGTGAGACACCAGCAGTTTGCAATGCTTCAACCAGTTTTCCAGCTGACTGCATAAAGTTAGCTCCAGAACCGACATCAAACAAAATTGTCCGCTCACCATCGCGATAAAGCGTCAGGTTCAAGGCAGATTTTACTGTCTCTCCATCAGCAGCATTGTCTTTGAGAAACTTTGCCCTATCAGCTTCAGGCACACGTCCCAGAACCATGTTGACTGGCAAGGACAGATGCCCATCGCTGACAATATCAATCTTGCCATTTCCAAAACCAAATGAAGATTTTGAAAAAACATTAGAGCTGGTTGCGGGCAACATGAGCCCTGCAGCAATCGCTGATTTTGTGAACTGCCGACGATCAAGCATGGATAGGCCTCCAAACATATTAAAGTTTGAATATGTTATCCATAAACTTCAACAAATACCAGAGAAAGAAATACTAGCGTCTGCGCACCAGGCAGTCACGCTCACCAGCAGCTATCAATTTGTTGCAAAGCTCTGTTGCCGCCTGCTTTGAGGACATCGGGCCCATGCCAAGACGGTAAAATGTGCCGCTGGCACCAAGGTTGGTCTGTTGTACTGCTGGGGGTAAATTACCCACCAGATTGCCATGGCGTGACCTCAGCTGTTGATACTGGCCCATGGCCTCTTGCTCGGAGCGATACGCCGCCAGTTGTACGACATAACCACCTGTTCCAGAGGTTGAAGCCTGCTGTTGCTGGTCTGGCGACGGCGGTGCAAATGATTGCAACGATTGCGATGTTATGGGTTGCTGTTGTGGTGCGGGTTGTGGTGCGGGCTGCGGTGCAAGCGCTACCTGTTGTTGAGCGGGTTGTTGCTGTGGAATCAATTCTTGAGGTGCTTGCTGTTGAGCCGGTGCCTGACCATTTGAATTGAGGGGAGCGCGCAGTCCTGCCAGCGGATCGTCATCACGTGAAGCTCCGCGCCTTGTGGGTTCTGGTTGCGGTGCTGCTGGAGCTGGCACTGATGTATCAACACTTGCAGATTGCTGTTGCAAGGGTTGCAGCGGTGGATTGAACTGTTGCGCGGGAACTTGCGGCACAGGTGTTGGCTGCAATACTGGCCTGAACTGTGTGGCTGGAGCCTGTGTGACCGATGCTACCAAGTTGTTTGGCTTTTTGCGTGGAATTGGCGGGCGACCAATTGCACCTGTATTTGATCCACTCTGCCCCTCAACGGCAGAAGCCGCCGGTTCAACACCGACGGCCCCCTGATCCTGTTGTAAATTATTCTCTACATTTGCTGTTTGTTGCGCTGGTTCTGGCCCCGCCGTTCCAGGGGTGAGCGAACCTTGCGTACCCGGAGGTGGAGGTAGCGGAAGCGGCAATGCATTGCCTCCTTCACTTGAAGCTGGCGGAACAGCTGGCGTCTCCTCACGCGGCACAATTTGCTCAGGCTGATC
>JBAUGO010000553.1:0-6172 GCA_049679775.1 Anderseniella sp. | reverse complement strand
CTGCAGCATAGAGCCTTGCCCTACCCGGTTCCCATAAACTGATCGAGTCTGGTGAGTGACCTGGCGTGTACAAGACCTCCAGCGACCTTGCACCCACGTTGATTTTTTCGCCTGGCTTGACCCATGTGCCAACATTGAATGTCGGCACTGGTACATCTTCAAAATGTCCGAGGAACATCTCATCTGTTGGGGTCAGTTTGCCGTCGCTTTCGCAGGCCCGCAACATCGGAAGGTCCGCCACCATAACAGGGCCGAAAGCATTCACATTGCCCAGATGATCAAAATGCATGTGTGAAGGAAACGCCGTTACAGGCCCTGCCGCATGACGTGTCACAAAGGGTGCAATCGGCCTCCTGCCAGAGCCTGTGTCAAACAACAGGCTCTCATCGCCGTCACTAATCAGGTAGCTCCAGTTGCACTGATGATAGACTGGCTCACCAATTGCAAGGGTTGCCTCATCAAGGTGCTTCACCGCAAACCAGTTGTCTTGCCAGACCAGATCATCGGCCAGCTTTATGTCATCTATTGGAAGTTCGATATTTTCCCGCATGACCGCTATGTTAGCGGCTGACGTGTGAGTTGGCTACAAGGACCAGACCCGCTTGGAAATATAGAAGATGTGCGCCCCAACCTTGCCGACACGATCGATCTTGCGTGACCATTTCGGGTTCACACGGAAGGTATGATAATGGCTTGCCAGACGCATGGTCTCTGACAAGCGAGCCAGCGGCGGATCGCGATGAGCATGATAGCTGCAAGACGGGTTGCACAACACCTCATCCGCCAACCTTTGCATCTTCGCAAACGACACGGAATCATGTGGCTTGTCAGTAATCCCGTCGCAGGCAAATGAAAACTGGCAGGCATTGCGGCGATGATCGTTTTCATACACCACACCACAAATGCTGTCTGGGTATTTGGTACTTTTCACCCGGTTCAGAATTACCTGGGCAACGGCTATCTGCCCAAGCTCACTTTCACCTCGGGCCTCATGGTAAAGCGCAACCGCCAGACAGTTTGCCTCCTGGTCGCGCTTACTCAATACAAATGGCTGACGCAGAACAGGTGCCACGACCTGCGGGCGTTCTGGTGCCATGGTCAAGGACGCAGTATGGAAATGTTGTGCAGCCTCTGAGGGCGGAATTTTGTCGGCAGCCTCAGCTTGCGCCATCCTGGCAATGTCAGGGGCCTTTACCTCTGCAAGATCCTTCAGATCTCCCAATTCAACAAGAGCCAGAACCTCAATGCTTCGCTTGAGGTGAGATTGTTCAACCTTTGGCGCCTCAATAGCGACTGGTTCCGCAATAACAGAAGGCTCAATCCGGGCATGAATGGGTTTGCTGGAAAAGAGTTCAGATGTAGAACCGGTCAGCCAACTTGTGGCATTGTCGCCCTTGATTTCTGTTGATGACGCTGAGGTGGTTTGGACAGCCACCATTAGACAAAACGCTGTTACCAGCGCTGAAAAGCTACGCATACGCATATTTACTAACCCCGAAACTTATTAAGGGGTAAGGTAAACAGGCAAGGTAAAAATAAGGTTTATTTCAACCAGGGGTCGTATTTTATTGCAAAGATTGAGTCATTTCAGCGGGTTGATCTGTAAAAAAAACCCCACGGCCTCTCGATGCTAGACCGCGCGCTCACCATAGAACAGCGTCACCACATGCTTTGCTTGAGCAAAGAACAGCCAGCGCTCTACCACCGCCGCTATGGCTACCAGCATCACGGACAGGACGGCAAAGATCACCGACAGAGTCCCATCCCTGTAGAACGCAAGAGCAATGAGCAAGGCTGCTGCAACCAGAAACAGAATACAGACTACTCGCAGTTTTTGCGCATGTTTGCGACCGACCTTGAAGCCCATTTCCGACTGGATATAGTTTTCGTTGGTATGTGGCAGTTCCCACTGGCGTACATCGCCGCCAAGACCGGTGGCATCACCCATGGTGTATATCGGTTTCATGTTGTCTATGCTCGACCAGTAGATAAACTTGGCCACGGCCGCCAGCACAAGCGCCACAATGGTAATCACTCCCAGCGCGGGTATGCCGGAGCGGCCAAACATGCTCGCCAGCGCAAACAGCAGTACAGCTCCTGTGGCAATTGAGAATATCAGATAAACAGGCACCACCATCCAGTGTTTCCACGCCCGGATTGTCGCCAGTGAGGCATAGATCATGGCGGTACAGAACACCGTCACCATGGCAAGAATTGCTGTCAACCAGCCCAAAATGGCGATAGCGGTTTCGTTACCGCCAAACACCCACAGGAGTCCAAAAATGCAGGCAGGGACATAAGTTACCACTGCCAGAACACCTTCGCGCGACAACCAGCTTGACCGCCACTGACTGAATGCACGCCAGGCACGCTCTGGATGACCGAGGTGGAAAGTGGACGACAGCAAACCTGCCGTTATGAGCCCAAGCGCCAACAGCATCGAGACTGCACCAAACCAGAAATCCGATGCTGCCCCATGACTTGCACCCGTTAGCCCTAATAGAGCCAGCAGGCCATAGCCGGCACCCGAAGCGGTGGTGAACAGAATAACAGAATATGCGGGATGCATTACGACAACACTCCATCAATCCACGAGAACACACGCTCGGCAAGTGAACCATCGCCCTTGCCGACTGTTTCCATGGAGGTCGACTTTACCGCACCGGCACTGTCTCGGCGCGCACGCGGCGGCAAATATTTATTCACCGGCTTGTAATCCATTTGCGGCAACAGGTCGAAACCGCCCCTTGCCTTTACCAGCTTCGACACATCAGATGTTTCATCACCCAAATCGCCAAAGTGACGCGCACCCGTCGGACAGGCTTTCACGCACGCCGGCTGACGGTCTTCAGGCTCCAGGTTTTCATTGTAGATGCGGTCAACGCACAGTGTGCACTTCTTCATCACACCATCATCGGCATCATATTCGCGTGCACCGTAAGGGCATGCCCACGAGCACAGCTTGCAACCGATGCAGGTGTCCGGGTTGACCAGAACAATTCCATCTTCGGCTCTCTTGTAACTGGCACCTGTCGGGCACACGGTCACACAGGCAGGGGTTTCGCAGTGCAGGCACGAGCGCGGAAAATGAAGCCCGCGCGCATTGTCACCCTCACCTGTCTCATAACCATGAATGCGGTTTAGCCAGGCGCCTGCCGGATCTGGTCCATATGGCTCAAGATCGGTGAGTGGCGCAGAGTAGCCTTGCGTATTCCATTCCTTGCAGGACACCGCACAGGCCTGACAGCCCACGCAGGTATCCAGGTCAATTACCAGCCCGAGCTTCTTCTGACCCGGCATGGTCGTATCAGGTAGCGTTGTCATTTATGCCTTCCCCCTGAGAGCACGTGAGCCAATTTTCATGGCTGCCTTGAACAGTCCTGGTGGTTTTTTTGTTGCCTCGAATTGCGGTTCGGAAACTTCGGCTCCTGTTGCCTTTTCCACGCGCACTTTCAGGTCATACCACGCCGCCTGCCCTGTAACCGGGTCAGAGTTGGAATATCGATACCCGCCTTCTCGCGCCGGCAGAAGGTCCGATATGATGTGGTTCAACAGAAAACCCTTCTTCGCTTCCGGGGCGTTTTTGTCGAGGTTCCAGGCCCCTGACCGCTTGCCGATGGCGTTCCACGTCCACACTGTATCCGGGTTCACACCATCCATCAGCTTGAGCTGAACCTTGATCTTGCCGTGATGGCTGGTGACATGCACCCAGTCGCCATCTTTCAAGTTCAGCTGTTTTGCCCGACCACGTTCCATATAGAGCCAGTTGCGCCCCAGTATCTGCCGCAGCCACGCATTCTGAGAGCCCCAGGAGTGATACATGGCCATGGGTCGCTGCGTTATGGCGTGCATTGGAAACTCTTCAGCATCCGTCATCGCTTCTTCAAACGGCGCGTACCACATTGGCACCGGATCAAAAAACGCTTCCACCCGGCGACGGTGAACCTGCGGAGGAACCACATCGCCATGACCGCGCGCCGCCAGCCGGAATTTCTGCATGGTCTCGGAATACAGGTTGAACATGATCTGGTTGGCGTTGGGGTTGAAGCCGAAGCCTTGCGCCCATTCCAGGTAGTCCTTATTGGCCATACGATAGTA
Organism: Anderseniella sp.; assembly: GCA_049679775.1. Taxonomy (GTDB): domain Bacteria; phylum Pseudomonadota; class Alphaproteobacteria; order Rhizobiales; family Aestuariivirgaceae; genus Anderseniella. The sequence continues at coordinate 2,074 of JBAUGO010000553.1, read as the reverse complement.
TCGCATGTGCTCAGGCAATTCGTGTTTCCAGAAGCAGCCGTTCTTGATGTAGTCATCAAGCTGGTTCGGATTGACCTCGCCCTTGCCTTGCTTCTTGCCATCCACTCCACGGAAACCAGCCAGAGGCCCAATGCCAGGTCCGCGTTCATGGTTGACGATATAGTCCTCATAACCCCCGGGGAATTTCGGCGTCATGTCTTCCTTCACCATACCCGGCAGGCCAAGGCGCGCGCCTAGATCCAGCATCACTGTCTGGAACGGTCGCACATCGCGATCCGGCTCCACAACAGGCTGGCGGATCGAGTCAGCCGGACCGTGAGGTTCGGAGATTGGTCGGTCCAGCAATGAGATACAATCCCAACGCTCAAGGTAGGTCGTATCAGGCAGGATCAGATCGGCATAAGCGACCGTCTCGGAATAATAGGCATCGGAATAGATGAATTTTGGAATGACATAGTCGCCCGTTTCAGGGTCAATCTTGGTCAAATGCTCCATGATGCCCGTGGTATTCATGGTCGAATTCCAGCCCATGTTCGCCATGTACATGAACAAGACGTCAATGCCATAAGGATCCTTGTTGGCCGCGTTGGTTATGACCGTGTGCATCAACCCGTGAGCCGCAATCGGAGCGTCCCACGAATATGCCTTGTCAATGCGGCGGGGCGAACCGTCTTCGTTGACCAACAGGTCTTCAGGTCCGGCCACAAAGCCCAGCGGAGGACCGGGCAAGGGTTTGAGCGGATTGACTTCACCAATCTTGCCCGCAGGCTTGAGGCCAGGAGGGGCTGCCTTGGGGAATGGCGGCTTGTAGAGAAATCCACCAGGCACATCGATGGTGCCAAGCAGTATCTGGAGAATGTGGATGGAACGGCAGGTATGAAAACCGTTGGAATGAGCTGAGATCCCGCGCATGGCATGCATCGACACAGGTCTACCGGTCATGGTCTTGTGCTTGTTGCCATGCGTATCTGTCCACGCCACATCAAGTTCGAACGCCTGTTCAAAGGCTGCATGTGCCAGTTCTGCGGCAATGCGTTCAATGGTTTTTGCTTCAATACCGCAATGAACCGCCACCTTGCTGGCAGAATACCCATCCGACAGATAACGCTCGGCAATAAACTGGAATGACGGCACACCGGTGCTCTTGCCCTTGCCCGGCAGCTTCACCTCACCATGCAGCGCTGGCGTGTCCGCCTTGGCTGCGGCGACTGGCTTACCAGATTTCCTGTCGAGCACCAGCACATTGCCAGACTTGTCCCGGGCAATCAGCCCATCATCAGCACCGCCCGGGTTTTTGATCACCAGATGTGCAGCATTTGTGTATCGAGCCAGGTAATCAAGGTCGATCTTGCCTGCCTTCAGCAACTGGTGAATCAGCGCACCTACGAACAACCCATCCGTACCAGGGCGAATGCCTACCCACTCATCAGCAATTGCCGAGTAGCCAGACTTGACCGGATTGATCGAGACAATCTTGGCGCCATTTTTCTTGAGTTTGCCAAGCCCGGTCTTGATCGGGTTCGACGCATGATCTTCAGCGACACCAAACAACAAAAAGTATTTCGTGCGATCCCAGTCAGGCTCACCGAACTCCCAGAACGATCCGCCAAATGTATATAGTCCCGCAGCGGCCATGTTGACCGAACAGAACCCGCCATGGGCAGCAAAGTTTGGCGTGCCGAACTGGGTCGCCCACCATCCGGTCAGAGCCTGGCTCTGATCGCGCCCGGTGAACAGAGCCAGCTTCTTGGGATCGGTTGAGCGAACCTGCGACAACCAGGTCGTCGCTGTTCTGAGCGCTTCATCCCATTCAACTTCGCGAAACTCGCCGGAACCGCGCGGGCCAACGCGCATCAAGGGTTTGGTCAGCCGTGCGGGCGAGTAATGCTGCATGATGCCGGCAGAGCCCTTGCCGCACAGCACACCCTTGTTGACAGGATGATCGCGGTTACCCTCAATATACTTGACCGTTCCGTCCTTGAGATACACCTTGATGCCACAGCGACACGCACACATGTAGCAGGTTGTGGTTTTCACCTCGTCCCATGTCTTGATGTTCAGGTCGATCTTGGGC
>JBAUGO010000552.1:0-5666 GCA_049679775.1 Anderseniella sp. | reverse complement strand
ATTGAGGATGGGGCTTTGACGGGCGAGTATGTAGGTGGGTCTGCCGAAGCAAGTGCAGGTGTCGGTGCTGGCGCGAACGCTCTCGTCGGTGGTGGCAACATTGCGCTTCAACCAATCAGTGTCCAGTTGCAAACCGGTGTCAATGCAGCTCTGGGGGTCACCAGTCTGTCGCTTCGATCTGCACATTGAGCTTTGCTGAGAGTTTTGTTGAATTGCCGGTGACAAAGGCGTGATTTGGCAATCAACACTCCAGACGTTACTTTCAATGAGTTAAAAGTGAACTCAAGTAACTAATAGCTGATTGGAGCGATGTGCTTATGTTGATCAAAACCATTCACAGTTGGGAAATCCCGGAGTCCAAAGCAACATCTGAGCATGTTTTCCTGAACCGCAGGAAATTTGTGGCAGCGGCTGGATTTGCTGGTATTGGGCTTGCCACTGGCATACGTGCGTCATTTGCTTCTGACGATCCATCAGCGTCACTTTACCCGGTGAACATGAACCCGGCCTATAAGGACGCGGGTCGAAAGATCACACCGGAAGAGGTCAATATAACCTACAACAACTTTTACGAGTTTGGCACTTCCAAGCGTATTTCAGAGGCAGCCAAAGCACTCGTGATACGGCCGTGGGAGATTGCCTTTGATGGTGAGGTTGAAGCGCCGCTCAAGATGGGTTTTGACGATCTGTTGAAAAAGGTACAGCTGGAAGAGCGCGTTTATCGGCATCGTTGCGTTGAGGCGTGGTCGATGGTCGTTCCGTGGAGCGGGTTTACTGTCAAACAATTGCTTGATATTGCCAAACCGACCGCCAATGCCAAGTATGTTCAATTTCAGACGTTCAATGATCCTGAAATTGCCCCAGGCCAAAAGCCAAGCCTGTTCGGTGGCTCTTATCCATGGCCTTACACTGAAGCAATTACCATGGAAGAGGCCGGCAATGACCTGGCCTTCATGGTGACTGGCGCCTATGGCAAGCCGGTTGCCAAATCAATGGGTGCACCGATCAGACTTCACCTGCCCTGGAAATATGGGTTCAAGTCTGCCAAGTCGATTAACAGGATAACCTTTACCGCTGAACGTCCCAAGAGCTTCTGGGAAGTTCTGGGCCCATCTGAATATGGCTTCTGGGCTAATGTGAACCCGGACGTGGCACACCCTCGCTGGAGCCAGGCTTCGGAGCGTGATCTCGAGACGGGAAGCAGAATTCCGACCGTCTTGTACAATGGCTATGGAGAGCAGGTTGCAGGACTATACGAAGGCATGAAGGCAGAATTGGATGACAAGCTGTATCGCTAAAAGCGAGCCTTGTTGACGCTTTACCTTAACGTAAACGTAAAAATAAAAAGGGCCAGACGCTTGGGTGGGGTGTGTCTGGCCCTTCGGTGTCAGCTGATCGACTTGTTTTACCGGCGCAAAGCTGCCTCGCGCACCCGTAAAACCATCAAACATACGGCTCGAGATATTCTGAGGGAGTAAAAGCCGCTGACTCTCGTAGGCTCACATGGTTAAGCGGCAAGGTGCAATCGGGTCATTGCACATGATAGCCATGCAGTCAGAACATATCATGAGAAAGTTCAGGGATTTCATGATTTTGCTTGTTTTGGCAGGTTGTCTAGAAGCTCCATTCACGGGCTTTTGAGACAACAAAATCCCTGAAAACGGCAATCCTCTTCGAGTTGCGCATCTCTTCAGGGTAGACGAAATATGTTTCAATGCCTGGTGCATCCTCGTTAAGAGAAATTCGCACCAGCCTGGCCTCCTCGCCAACTATGTAGTCAGGCAGGACACCTATGCCCAGGCCTGCTTCAACCGCTTTACGCAGTCCATAAATTGAGTTGATGACGAATGATGCCTCGCGAAGTGGTTCGTATTCAGCTTTGCCTGCTTTCAGCAGCCACCCAAGATCTGACAGGTACGTTGGCATAGGGCCGAACGCCAGTAATTTGTGGCCATCCAGATCGCTGGCTGATTGCGGCATGCCATTTGCCTTGATGTAATCAGCAGAGGCATAGGCATGGTTGTGAACTGTGAACAGCTTGCGCTGCACAAGATCGGGCTGGACAGGCCGGCGCAGGCGAATGGCAACATCAGCTTCGCGCATGCCCAGGTCAAGCTCCTCGTCGGTCAGGATCAGCTCCACCCGGATTTGCGGATATAGCTCGATAAACTCCTGCAACCTTGGCGTGAGCCAGATTGTACCGAGGCCGACTGTCGTCGAGACCCGAAGATTACCGGTGGGCTTGTCACGGCTGTCGGTGAGGCGTGTGCGGGTTGTGGCAAGCCTGGTGAAGACATCGTGAGCCGTTCTGAACAGCAGCTCACCTTGCTCCGTTAAAATCAGTCCTCGCGCATGACGATGGAACAATGTGACACTGAGCTCTGATTCAAGTGCCGAGATCTGACGGCTGACGGCAGATTGTGACAGGTTTAATTCGTGGCCTGCATGGGTAAAAGACCCGACCTCGGCCACCGCATGAAATATGCGCAGCTTATCCCAGTCGAAATCGTTGTTCCTGTTTGAAAATCCCATGGCCGTCTGAAGCCTTATTCGGCTGCATGAGCAGATGCAGAGACATCAGCTTCGGCAAGGTATTTCTCAGCTTCCAGTGCCGCCATGCACCCCATGCCAGCAGCTGTCACCGCTTGACGGTAGATGTCATCTGTTACGTCACCTGCTGCGAATACGCCGGGGATTCTGGTTTTTGAGCTGTCTGGAGCTGTCACCAGATAGCCACCAGTCTTCATTTCGAGCTTGCCCTCAAACAGTTCCGTGGCAGGCTTGTGTCCAATAGCAATGAAGATACCGTCGCATTCCAATTCCTCGGTCTCGTTGGTTTTGACATTGCGCAGTCGAGCCTTCGTGACACCTGGCGGGTTTGTATCGCCGATCACTTCTTCGAGGGCAGTGTCCCAGAGGATCTTGACCTTTGGGTTTTCAAATAGCCGGTTTTGCAAAATGCGCTCAGCGCGAAACTCATTACGGCGATGGACCACAATGACCTCGGATGCGAACTTGGTCAGGAACAGCGCTTCTTCAACGGCGGTGTTGCCACCACCGATGACGATCACGCGCTTTTCGCGATAGAAGAAACCGTCGCATGTGGCGCATGCCGACACGCCAAAGCCCTTGAATTGTTCTTCTGAGGGAAGTCCAAGCCATTTGGCTTGTGCACCGGTGCAAATGATTAAGCTGTCACATGTGTATTCTGCACCGGAATCACCTTTCAATTTGAAAGGTCTCTGATCGAGCGTCACTTCGATAATATGATCGCTCACAAGCTTTGTGCCGACATGTTCAGCCTGGGCTTGCATCTGCTCCATCAGCCATGGACCCTGAATCGGTTCTGCAAAGCCCGGGTAATTTTCAACCTCGGTTGTAATCGTCAACTGGCCGCCGGGTTGAATTCCGTGGATCAAGGTGGGTTCCAGCATGGCGCGTGCAGCATAAATCGCAGCCGTATATCCGGCAGGGCCTGAGCCAAGGATGATAACACGGGAATGTTGGGCAGTCATGATTAGGTCTCCGACAATGCAGAATGCGATTTGGTTGCAGTGTGCCATAGCTATGCGTTGGCTGCATAGCCTATAGTCAGACCATGTGACAAACAACCAACAGAAATCTTAACCGTGGTGCTATTTGCCCATGTCTTTGGTCTTGCGGGGAGTTCGAAGCGACTACTTGAAAACGATCTTCAGTATCTCGTAGCTCTTGCCACCGCCAGGTGTCATGACCTCGACGCTATCGCCCGCTGACTTGCCAATCAGGGCGCGTGCAATCGGAGAGGATATCGACAGCTTGCCGGATTTCACATCAGCTTCAAAGTCTCCGACGATCCTGTAGACAGCTTCTTTGTCGGTATCTTCATCGACAACGGTGACTGTTGCGCCGAACTTCACGGTATCACCATCAAGTTTTGAAACGTCGATGATCTCAGCGCGGCTGATCATGTCTTCCAGTTCAGCAACGCGGGCTTCATTCCAGCCCTGTGCTTCCTTGGCGGCGTGATATTCAGCATTTTCCGACAAGTCACCATGGGCGCGTGCCTCTTCAATTGCCTTGATGATGCGCGGACGCTCAACGCTCTTGAGATGCTTTACTTCCTCGGACATGGCAGCATGTCCTTCGGCAGTCATTGGTACCTTGTCAACCATTGCTCAAATCCAGATCTTAGATGCCGTTCAAACCGGGGAAGTTGGTGGAAGCCAATGAAAGCTGCCAGCGCGAACATGTACCGGACCTGAGCGGGGGATGTTTCAGTCTTTTAAATATGCGCAAAACAGGTTCATTCTGCAAGACCTGTTTGCAAATCGTGTTTTTTAGGCATGTTTGTGCTTTGCTCTCTGGTCTTGTCAGCTGAAATAGTCCTGCAGTGGCTTAACCGTGATCTCGCCATGCTTGACTGCGTTAATGGCTTCTGCTGCTGCAAGGGCTGCGGGCAGAGTGGTGTAATAGGGGATTTTGTTCATCAGGGCTGCGCGACGGATTGACTTTGAATCCTGCAACGCTGATTGCCCGTCTGTTGTGTTGAACACAAGCTGCACTTCACCATTCGTCATCGCATCAACAATGTGGGGCCTTCCTTCAAGGACCTTATTGACCTTTTGGGCCTCCACCCCTTTTGAAACCAGATAGCGTTGGGTGCCTCCGGTCGCGATGATCTTGAAGCCATTTTCTGCCAACAACCGTGCTGCTGGTAAAACGCGGGACTTGTCTTCATCCTTGACTGAGATGAAGGCGGTACCGTCAACAGGCACAATTGTGTTGCCGCCGAGCTGACTCTTGGCAAAGGCCATCGCGAAATTGCTGTCCAGGCCCATGACTTCTCCGGTTGAGCGCATTTCCGGACCCAGCACAGTGTCAACACCGGGAAAGCGTGCAAATGGGAACACGGCTTCCTTGACCCCGATATGCTTGAGCTTTTTCTTCTTGAGTTTAAACGATGAAAGCCCTTCACCAGCCATGATGCGTGATGCGATCTTGGCAATCGGTGATCCGATAACCTTGGCTACAAACGGAACAGTGCGTGATGCTCGCGGATTGACTTCCAGGACATAAATATCACCATCCTTGATCGCGAACTGCACGTTCATCAAGCCGACTACACCGAGCGCATGCGCCAGCACACCAGCCTGGCGCTCAAGCTCTTCGATCATTGGTTTTGTCAATGAATAAGGTGGCAGTGAGCAGGCTGAATCACCTGAGTGAACGCCCGCCTCTTCAATGTGCTGCATGACGCCAGCAACAAAAACGTCGACGCCATCACAAATGGCATCCACATCCACTTCGATGGCATTGGAGAGATAACTGTCTATGAGAACTGGCGATGAGCCTGACACAATGACGGCTTCATTGATGTATCGTTTGAGGCCTTCGGTATCGCGTACGATTTCCATGGCACGACCACCCAATACATAAGATGGGCGAATGACGACAGGGTAGCCGATTTTTTCCGCGATCCTGATAGCTTCCGGGCCGGACTTGGCGATGCCGTTATTGGGTTGGCGGACATTTACCTTTTTGAGAAGCCGGGCAAATCGATCACGATCCTCAGCCAGGTCGATGGCATCAGGTGATGTTCCAAGTATCGGGATACCTGCCTGCTCGATAGCTTCGGCAAGTTTGAGAGGTGTCTGGCCGCCAAACTGTACGATGACACCATGAAG